>CALEOQ010000328.1 GCA_937910255.1 uncultured Caulobacteraceae bacterium
GCTACTGCGCTATCGGTCTCTTTTTTTTTTTCGTGATCACGCGACCACCGAGATCTAACCTCTTCCCCGCCACGTCGCGCTTCCGATCTGGCGCCGATCAGCACGGCCTTGGACGCCTTGGCCAGCGCCAGGGTCTCGTCAGTCAGGGGCGAGCCCGTCTGGTCATAGCTGATCCCGCCGAAGGGGCGTTCCTCGACCACCAGGTCGGGGGTGAGCGCTTCGATCACCCGGCGAACCTCGCCGATCACCTCAGGGCCGATGCCGTCGCCGGGCAGGAGGAGAAGGTCGGTCATGGTCATCGCCCCGTCGCTGATCGTGTGGACGGAGAACTAGACCGCCCGTTCAGAGGCGACCTCGTAGGCGATGAGGCGGCGATCGGAAACCCCGAATTCCGGCCAGGCCGCCCGCCAGGCGGCCAGATGCGGCGTCAGGAAATGGGCGTCCAGGGCCGCCGGGTCGCGCCAGGCCTCGAACACCCGGATCAGCCCGGGCTCGGCCACGTCCTCGGCATAGGAATAGGCGAGACAGCCGTCCTCGGCCCTGCTCGCCTCCAGCATGGCCAGCATATGGGGCCGGAAGGCCTCCAGCCGGTCGGCCGGCACGCGGATCGTTCCGGCGATGACCAGGCTCACGCCCGTTCCAGCCAGGGATTGTCCAGGGCGCGGCGGCCCTCATAGACATCGATGTCGGCGGCCCGCTGCAGGGTCTCGCCGATAGCGTCCAGCCCGTTCAGCATCTTGTGCTTGCGGGCCGGGTCGATGTCGAAGCCGAAGACCTCGCCGTCCGGCGCGGTGACCGTCTGGGCCTCCAGGTCGACGCTGACCACATGGTTGCCGCCCCGGGCCTGGGCCATGAGGGTCTCGACCTCATGCGCCTTCAGCACCACCGGCAAGAGGCCGTTCTGGAAGCAGTTGTTGTAGAAGATGTCGGCGAAGCTGGTGGAGATCACGCAGGTGATCCCGAAGTCCAGCAGCGCCCAGGGGGCGTGCTCGCGCGAGGAGCCGCAGCCGAAATTGTCGCCGGCCACCAGGACGCCGGCGTCCTTGTAGGCCGGCTGGTTCAGCACGAAGTCGGTCTTCTCGTTCCCCGCCTCGTCAAACCGGAAGTCGTAGAACAGCCCGCGGGCCAGACCCTCGCGCTCCACCGTCTTCAGGAACTGCTTGGGGATGATCTGGTCGGTGTCGATGTTGGACAGGGCGAGCGGCGCAGCCTTGGCGTCGATCTTGGTGAAGGGCTTCATCGATCAGTCTCCTGGGGCGCGACGGGCGTCCCCTGCTGGATCATCAGGGCGGGCAGGCCGGGCGCGCCTGAGCGGACGGTGAACACCTGGGTGCCGGGCTTGCGGCCCTGACGCAGGTCCGAGACATCCCAGCCGCCAGCGACCAGGCGGGCGTGAACGGCGGCGGGATCATCGACCCGCCAGGCCAGGCCGCCGCTGGAGTCCGGACCGTCGGAAACCGGCGTCTTCAGGCTGGCGCCAAACTCCACCACCGCTGCGCCGCAACGGAAGAAGAGCTGGCGGGCGCCCCAGTCGGGGTTCGAGCGGTCGAGGCGCAGGTCGAGGCCGAGCTTGGCGCCATAGACGGCCAGGGCCCGCTCAGGGTTCGGCGTGCGGACCACCACATGGTCGAGCGCCGTGACCGCCGCAGCCTCGCCCGCGGTGGGCTCAGACAGCGGCCAGGGCTGGCCGTCGCGGGGCGGGGCGGTCAGCAGGATGTTCATGCCGCCGGTGGTGGCCGCGTCCAGCGTCGCGGTGGTCCAGTAGCGCTTGCGGCCATCGTCGTGGGTGGACCGCACGGGACCGGGATCGGTGGCGCCGATCCCGCGGCGACGCAGCAGGGCGACGGCGGCTTCGATGTCCGGCGTCGTGAAGGCCAGGGCCCAGACGCCCTCCCCGTGGGCGTCGAGATGGGCGCGGATCACGTCGCCGAACGCGCCCTCGCCGGAGGGCGCGATGACATCCAGGGCCATATTGGGCAGTTGGAACCAGGCGTGCCGCGCCCCGCCGTCGCCGCCCACCCAGTTGGCGGCGCGGCCCAGCAGGCGGGCATAGGCCGCCTGCGCCTGATCCAGGTCACGCACGGCCAGCGCGACGTGATCCAGGCCGCTGATCATCAGATGAAGTCGCGCACGTCGGCCAGGTGGCCGGCGATGGCGGCGGCCGCGGCCATGGCCGGGCTGAGCAGGTGGGTCCGCCCGCCGCGGCCCTGGCGGCCCTCGAAATTGCGGTTCGAGGTCGAGGCGCAGCGTTCCCCCGGCGCCAGGCGGTCGGGGTTCATGCCCAGGCACATGGAGCAGCCCGGCTCGCGCCAGTCGAAGCCCGCGGCCTTGAAGATGGCGTCGAGGCCCTCGTCCTCGGCCTGAGCCTTCACCAGGCCTGAACCCGGCACGACCATGGCGGTGACGTGCGGCGCCACCAGGCGGCCCTCCAGGAAGGCCTTCTGCACCACGGCGGCGGCGGCGCGCAGGTCCTCGATGCGGCTGTTGGTGCAGGAGCCGATGAACACCCGGTCCACCTTGGCCTCGGAGATCGGCTGGCCGGCGATCAGACCCATATAGTCCAGGGCCCGGGCGGCCGAGGCGCGCTTGTCCGGCGTCGCGAAGCTGGCCGGATCAGGGACCAGGCCGGTGATCGGCATCACGTCTTCCGGCGACGTGCCCCAGGTGACCAGGGGGGCGATGTCGGCCGCGTTGATCACAATCTCGGAGTCGAAGACCGCGCCCTCGTCGGTGAAAAAGCTCTTCCAGTGGGCCAGGGCCATGTCCCAGGCGCCGCCCTTCGGCGCGGCGGGCCGGCCGCGCATATAGTCGAAGGTGGTCTCGTCCGGCGCCACCAGGCCAGCCCGCGCCCCGGCCTCGATGGTCAGGTTGCAGAGCGTCATCCGCCCTTCCATGGACAGGGCCGCGACCGCCTCGCCGGCATATTCGATCACATGGCCGGTGCCCCCGGCCGTGCCGATGGCGCCGATGACCGCCAGGGCGAAGTCCTTGGCGCCGACGCCCGGGGCCGGCGTCCCATCGATGGTGACGCGCATGTTCTTCGACTTGGCCTGGCGCAGGGTCTGGGTGGCCAGCACATGCTCGACCTCGGAGGTGCCGATGCCCTGGGCCAGCGCCCCGAAGGCGCCGTGGGTCGAGGTGTGGCTGTCGCCGCAGACGATGGTCATGCCCGGCTGGGTGCGGCCCTGCTCTGGCCCCACCACATGGACGATGCCGTTCCGCAGGTCGCCCATGGGGAAGTATTCGATGCCGTTGTCGGCGACATTGCGCTCCAGGGTCAGGAGCTGCAGCCGCGCCTCTTCGTCGGCCACAGCGCCGGCCCCCAGGGCCTGGCCCTCGGTCGGCACATTGTGGTCGGCCACCGCCAGCGTGCGGTCGGGACGGCGCACGGGTCGGCCATTGGCCCGGAGGCCGGCGAAGGCCTGGGGCGTCGTCACCTCATGGATGAGGTGCAGGTCGATATAGATGATCGTCTCGCCATCCTGTTCGGCGACGAGGTGAGCATCCCAGATTTTGTCGTAGAGCGTCTTGGCGGCCATGGCGCGGTATGTAGGAGGCCTGGGGCGGTTCCGTAAAGGTCGCAGGCGCGTCCGGACGCCGACTTTGGCCCGCCGCAGGTTTCGGCCCGGCCCCAAACCGTCTAGGACAGGTCCCCATGAGCCTTGAGACGGACCCTCAGGACGAGCGCGACCTCGACCGGGCGACCGCCTTGATGATGGTCGACTCCGCCGCGGCCACCGCGGTCACGGCGGTGACCTCCGGCATCGTCCTGGCCGCCTTCGCCCTGCACCTGGGGGCCTCCAACGCGGTCATCGGCCTGCTGGCCGCCCTGCCCTTCCTGACCCAGCTGATCCAGGCGCCGGCCGTGCCCCTGGTGGAGAAGCTGCGGCGTCGGCGCCTCATCGCCGCGACGGCCGCCTTCTGCGCCCGGCTGACCCTGCCGATCATGGCCGCCATCGCGCTCCTGCCGCACAACGCCTGGAGCCTGACGGCCCTGGTCGCCACCCAGATCGTCATCGGCTCCCTGGGCGCGGTGACCAGCTGCGCGTGGAATTCCTGGGTGCGGGACCTGATTCCGGAGGAGCGGCTGGGCTCGTTCACGGCGCGGCGCACGGTGATCGCCACCGGCGTCACCCTCAGCGTGACCATCCTCTCAGGGGTCGCCCTCGACCAGGCCGCCGCCGAGAACCGCGGCATGGTCTTCGCCGCCTTCTTCGGGGTCGCCTTCATCCTCGGCATGATCAGCGTCGCGGCCCTGGCCCGCACGCCTGAGCCGCCCATGCCGCCGCCGGCCGCAGGGGTGAACCTCTATCGCCTGCTGCGCGCGCCCCTGCGGGACGGCAATTTCCGTCGGCTGATCCTCTTCCTGTCGAGCTGGCAGTTTGCGGTGAACCTGGCGAGCCCCTTCTTCACCGTCTATTTCGTCACCCAGCTCAACTACCCCCTGACCTTCGTCATGATGCTCAGCGTGGTCAGCCAGATCGCCAATATCGGCGTGCTGCGGTTCTGGGGACAGCTCAGCGACCGGTTCTCCAACAAGTCGGTGCTGGCGGTGACGGCGCCGGCCTACATCCTCTGTATCGCCGCCACGGCGCTCACCTCGCAGATCGACGACCCGCAACTGGCCGGCGCCTATCTGGTGGGGCTGCATGTGGTGCTGGGCGGGGCCGCCGCCGGCGTCGGCCTAGCCACGGTCAATATCGCCCTGAAGCTCGCCCCCCGGGGCGGCGCCACGGCCTATATCGCCGCCAACACCCTGATCACCTCCATGGCCGCCGCCGCGGCGCCGATCCTGGGGGGCCTGTTCGCCGACTTCTTCGCCGCCCGCGAGCTGGAGGTCCTGGTGCGGTGGTCGAGGCCGGGCGAGGACGTCGATGTGCTGCACCTGGCCTTCAACAACTGGGACTTCTACTTCCTGATGTCGGCCCTGCTCGGCCTCTACGCCCTCCACCGCCTGACCCTGGTGCGCGAGGAAGGCGAGATCGAGCACAAGGAGATGGTCCAGCAGATGATGAGCGAGGCCCGGCGCGTGGTGGCCAACCTCTCGCCGGTGGCTGGGCTGAAGATGATGCACGCCTTCCCAGCCGGGCGGCTGATGGAGCGCCGACGCCGCCGGCGGCCCGAGCGCGAGGCCGAGCAGCAGGCCCTGGCCGAGGCCCTGGAAGAGGCCCTGGAAGACGCCGGGGCGACGAGCTGAGAGCGAACCCGACTCGCCGAACATTGTACGGCGCAGCTACAATCCCCATCATCTAGCCATGCCGTCGACCACCGCCACCGATTGGGACCTCTTCCAGAGCCTGCATGCGGTCCTGGAGACCGGCAGCCTTTCGGCCGCCGCCCGGGTCCGAGGGGTCACCCAGCCCACCATCGGCCGGCACATCGAGGCCCTGGAGCACCGCCTGGGGGCGCCGCTCTTCCTGCGCTCCCCCCGGGGCATCACCCCCACGGACCTCGCCCTGGCGCTCCGTCCCCGGCTGGAGGACATGGCCGCCGCCGCCGGCGCGGCCCTGCGCGAGGTGGCCGGCGCCGCCGATCAGGTCGGCGGCGCGGTGCGGGTCACCGCCAGCGAGATCGTCGGCTGCGAGATCCTGCCGCCGATCCTCACTGCATTTCACGCCGCCCATCCGGCCATCGAGGTGGAGCTGACCCTTTCCAACCACCAGGCCAACCTGTCGCGCCGCGACGCCGACATCGCCGTGCGGATGGCCAGGCCCACCCAGAACACCCTGGTGGGCCGCCGGATCGGCATGGTGGAACTCGGCCTCTACGCCGCGCCGGACTATGTGGCCCGCCACGGCGCGCCGCGGGATTTCGATGAGCTGAACCACCACCCGACCATCGGTTTCGATGGGGCCGCGCCCAAGTTCGAAGGACAGATCGACATCGGCCGCCCGATCACGCGGGAGATCTTCAGTTTTCGCAGCGACAGCGACGTGGCCCAGCTGGCGACCTTGCGCGCCGGCCTGGGGATCGGCGCCTGCCCGACCCTGGTCGCCCGGCGCTACGGCCTAGTTCCGATCCTGGCCGAGCGGTTCGCCATCGAGATGGAGATGTGGGTCTGCATGCCCGAGGGCCTGCGCACCACCCCGCGGATGCGCCTGATGTTCGACCATCTGGCCACCGCCCTGTCGGACGCGCTGAACGCCGTCCCGGCCTGAAGGACTCTGCAGATACAAGAAGGGCGGCTGCAGATCCTGCAGCCGCCCTTCTGATCGTCATGCGCTGAAGGCGATCTAGCCTTCGGCGTCCTTCTTCTTGGGGGCGTGGGCCGCGGCCGACGCCTCGGCGCGGGCGGCGCGTTCGGCCTTTTCAGCCTCGCGCTCGGCCGGGGTCATCTGGCGTTCGGCGATCCGCGCCGACTTGCCGCGACGATCGCGCAGATAATAGAGCTTGGCGCGACGCACGACGCCGCGGCGCTTGACCTCGACGGACTCGATCATCGGCGACAGCAGCGGGAAGACCCGCTCCACACCCTCGCCGAAGGAAATCTTGCGGACGGTGAAGTTCTCGTCGACGCCCTCGCCCGACCGGGCGATGCAGACGCCTTCATAGGCCTGGACGCGCTCGCGCTCGCCTTCCTTGATCTTCACATTGACGCGGACAGTGTCGCCCGGACGGAAGTCGGGCATGTTGCGGGCGGACTTGAGGCGGTCGGCCTCTTCCTGGCGCAGCTGCTGGATCACGTTCATCGGTTCAGTTCCTTTGTCACTGGGCTTTACGCGCCCTTTGCCTGTTGATTGGCGAGATGCTGCGCCCACAAGTCCGGCCGCCGCTCCCGCGTCGTCTCTTCCCGCTGCTGCGCCCGCCATTTGGCGACCTCGGCATGGTGCCCAGAAAGCAGCACCGGCGGGATGTCGCGCCCCTCGAACGTCCGCGGTCTCGTGTACTGCGGATGCTCCAGGAGCCCGTCTTCGAAGCTCTCTTCACTCAAACTCAGCGCCTGGCCCAACACACCGGGCACAAGACGTACGCACGCCTCGATGGTCAGCATGGCCGCCACCTCGCCACCGGCGAGGACGACGTCCCCCACGGCGACCTCCTCGAACCCCCGGGCGTCAAGCACCCGCTGGTCCACCCCCTCGAACCGCCCGGCCAGGACGATGACGCCCGGCCCCGCAGCCCATTCTTTCGCACGCGCCTGGGTCAGGGGCCGACCCCGGGCGCTCATGTACAAAAGCGGCCGCCCTCGCCGCTCCACGCTGTCCAGCGCAGAAGCGATGACGTCCGCCCGCATCACCTGTCCCGGGCCGCCCCCCGCAGGGGTGTCGTCCAGGAAGCCGCGCTTATCCTTGGAAAAGGCGCGAATGTCCACTGTTTCCAACGTCCAGAGCCCCTGTTCACGCCAGGCGGTTCCGATCAGGGATACCCCCAGCGGGCCGGGAAAGGCCTCGGGAAACATGGTCAGGACGGCGGCGTCGAAGGACATGGGCCCATCTGCACCAGCGGGCGGGCGGTTGCCAAGGGCCCGGCGGCGCCTTGCCGCGGCGGGCCTCAAAGGTTAAGCCCTGGCGCTTTCGCACCTGCAACATACGATAAGTCATTATGGACAGCCCCGAGATCCAGCCCGAGATCCTGCCAGACACCCTGGCCCTGGAGCGCATCGAGCAGAACCTGTTCCGCGGCGTGAGCCCGCAGGGCGGGCCGCCGCGCATCTTCGGCGGCCAGGTGATCGCCCAGTCGCTGCTGGCGGCCTATGAGACCGTCGAAGAGCGCATGTGCCATTCGCTGCACTGCTACTTCATCCGCCCCGGCGATCCGCGCATCCCGATCCTGTTCGAGGTCGACCGGTCCCGCGACGGCGGCACCTTCACCACCCGCCGGGTGGTGGCCATCCAGAACGGCAAGCAGATCTTCAACCTCGCCGCCTCCTTCCAGGTGGTGGAGGAGGGCTTCGACCACCAGGCCCCAATGCCCAAGGTTCCGGGTCCGGACGAGCTGCCCACCGAGGCGGAGTCCATGAAGAAGGCGGCCGAGAAGATGCCGCCGGAAATGCGCAAGATGATGTCGCGTCCACGCCCCATCGAGATGCGCGGTCGCGACGCCTTCGGCTTTGGCGGCAACACCAAGCCCACCGAGGGCAAGTCCGACGTCTGGATCCGCGCCACCGGCGCCATCGGCGACGATCCGCGCATGCACCAGGTGATCCTGGCCTACGCCTCGGACATGAACCTGTTGTCCACCGCCATGCGCCCGCACGGCGTGGCGTGGCAGACGCCGGGCCTGCAGTCGGCCAGCCTCGACCACGCCATGTGGTTCCACAAGCCGTCCAACTTCAACGACTGGCACCTCTACACCCAGGACAGCCCCTCGGCCTCCGGCGGCCGCGGCTTCGTGCGCGGCGCCCTCTACGCCCAGGACGGAACCCTGGTAGCCTCGGTCGCCCAGGAAGGCCTGATGCGGATGCGCAAGGGCGACTGATACGCCGTGCGTCCTTCGAGGCTCGCTGCCGCTCGCACCTCAGGATGAGGGGTGTGGGTGGAGGCGCAGGCTCGTCATTCCGTCCTCATCCTGAGGCGCCCGCGTCAGCGGGCCTCGAAGGACGAGGCCGGCCGCAGGGCTGTCACCTTACTCCGTCTCTTCCGGTGGAACGGCGATCAGCCGGCCCTCGGCCAGCTTTACCTCGGGCACGGCTTCGCGGGTGAAGGGCAGCCACCAGGACGGGCCACTGGCCGGCTGAACCTCGAGCAGGTCGCCGGAAGATCGGAAGAGCACACGTCTGACCTCCAGTCACGTCGTAACATCGTCTGCCGTCTTCTGCTTGAAAAAACAAAAGCAAACGAGCAACCAGCACACCTCAAAAACAACCTGAACACACATCAACACC
>CALEOQ010000329.1 GCA_937910255.1 uncultured Caulobacteraceae bacterium
AGGCAGAAGGGGATGGATGTGGGAACAGGAGGAGGCGTAGGTATGCGGTGGTGGATGTAGTGTTATTTGTTTTTTTTTGTCACGCAGAAGACGGCATACGAGATTACGACGTGACTGGAGTTCAGACGTGTGCTCTTCCGATCTGCGCGCTCCGGATCGACCAGGCCTGCGCCGGCGGCCACGGTGTCGGCGGCGTGCAGCGCCCAATCGTCCTCCTCCGCCAAGGCGGCGGCCATGCCGCCCTGCGCCCAGGCCGAGGAACAGCCATGGTTCAGGGGCGCGCCGGTCAGGACCAGGGCCCTACGGGGGGCGGCGGCCAGCGCCGCCGACAGACCGGCCAGACCCGCACCGACGACCAGGACGCCGTCGTGCTGGGTGCGATGGGCCATCAGATCAGCTCCACGTCCACATGGTGGCGGGCCTTGACCAGGTCATAGCGGGCCGGAATGGCCGGCGGCGGCAGGTCGATCATCCGTTGCACCGCCAGTCGGGCGCGGTCGGCGATGACCGGATCGACGGTCACCTCGTACTGCTCCTTGACCAGGGCCTCGTAGATGTTCTCCAGGCTGATCCGCTTCATGTGGGGGCACAGGTTGCAGGGGCGCAGGAACTCGGTGTCGACCGCGTCCACCGCCACATTGTCGGCCATGGAGCATTCGGTGATCAGGATCACCTGCTTGGGCTTCTTGCTCAGCACATAGTCGTTCATCGCCGCCGTCGAGCCGGCGAAGTCCGAAACCTCAAGCACCTCGGCCGGGCATTCCGGGTGGGCCAGGACCTGGGCGCCGGGATAGGCCGCCTTCAGGTCCAGGATGTCCTGGGCTTCGAAGCGCTCATGCACCTCGCAGCGGCCCTGCCAGGCGATGATCTTGACCTCGGTCTGGCGCGCCACGTTGCGGGCCAGGAACTCGTCGGGGATCAGGATCACCCGGTCGACGCCCCATTCGCGGGCCACATGCTCCACCACCTGCACCGCATTGGCGCTGGTGCAGCAGACGTCGGTCTCGGCCTTCACATCGGCGGTGGTGTTCACATAGGTGACCACGGGAATGCCGGGATAGCGGGCCTTGATCAGGCGCACGTCCTCGCCGGTGATCGAAGAGGCCAGGCTGCAGCCGGCGCGCAGGTCGGGAATCAAGACGCGCTTGTCCGGCGACAGGATCTTGGAGGTCTCGGCCATGAAGTGCACGCCGGCCTGAACGATGATGGCGGCGTCGGACCGGGCGGCCTCCTTGGCCAGGCCCAAGCTGTCGCCCACATAGTCGCCGACCCCGTGGAAGATTTCCGGCGTCATATAGTTGTGGGCCAGGATGACGGCGTTCTTCTCCCGCTTGATCCGGTTGATCTCGGCGATCAGCGGGGCCTGCAGCCGCCACTCCATAGGCGTGACGTGCTTCTTGACGCGGTCCCAAAGCGCTTGGGTTTCGGCTTCGACTTCAGGGGTGAAGGCGAGCGGAGCAAAACCGTCTGCGGCCATGGCGTCCTCCTTATGCTCATGATGAGCATTTCTCTGGCCCAAAAAAGACGCCTCCGGGCTTGGTGGTTCGGCGAGGCGCCTCTGATATGCTCACTCAGAGCATAACTCGTCTGTCACAGATATAGACCCTTGGAACCCCGATGCAAGCGCTCAAGCTCGCAATGGCCTGGTCCGCCCGCTTTTTCGCCGTCTTCATGTCGCCTATAGCTTGCCCCGCCCGGGACGATTTCCCGCCGACTCTACAGGACCCTCCACCTTGATCGCGCCCCTACGCTCCGTCGCCCTGCTGCTTGCGACGCTCGCGTTGAGCGGCTGCCTCACCAGCTATGATCGCCCGCTCAACGACGGCCGGGCGGCCGGTCTCGCCACCGTGGCCCGCAATCTCTCGGATGAGGGCCTGCGACGGCTGAGCGCCGACATGGATCCGGCCATGCTGGCCCTGGCCCGGCGCCACGATCCGGCGCGGGGGTCGGACTACTGGGGCCGGGTGGAGGGCTGGGAGACCTATGACCTCGCCACCCTGCCGACGCTGGGCTTCGGCACCGCCTTCGACATGGCCGCCCGAGAGATCAATGCGCTGAAGCCCTTCGCCGACCTGCCGATCAACCCCATGGCGCCCTTTATCCTTCGGGCGTCGCGGGAGGACCGCGCCCAGGCCCTGCGGTGCCTCAGCCAGGCCATCTATTACGAGGCCGCCCGCGAGCCGCCGGAGGGTCAGCGGGCGGTGGCCCAGGTGGTGCTGAACCGGGTGCGCCATCCGGCCTATCCCAACTCGGTCTGCGGCGTGGTCTTCCAGGGCTCGGCGCGGCGCACCGGCTGTCAGTTCAGCTTCACCTGCGACGGCTCCCTGACCTGGGCGCCGGAGCCCTGGCTGTGGCGCCAGGTTGAGGACGTGGCCAGTGAGGCCCTGGACGGCTTCGTCGAGGAAGAGGTGGGATCGGCCACCCACTATCACGCCGACTATGTGGCCCCCTACTGGGCCCCGACCCTGGTGAAGATGACCCAGGTGGGCGCGCACATCTTCTATCGCTGGACCGGGCCGATGGGCGAGCCGCCGGCCTTCACCAGCCGCTATGTGGGCGGCGAGAAGAACCTGAGCGTGGCGATCCTCGGCGGTGTCGACGCCCGAACCCAAGGCCTGCTCAATCCCAGCCGGCAGGGGATCGCGCCGGGTCGCAAGGTGACCTTGGACCTGGCCGGCGACGTCCGCACATACGAGGTCGCAGCCCCTGAAGCCGGCGAAGCCCAGACCCGGGTGGCCGGCGTGCTGATCCCCAGCCGCCGCCAACCGACGCCTGAGGAAGTTCAGCAGATCAATGAGCGGCTGGCCCAGGTGGAGGCCGAACTGGACGCTGGGCAGGACGCGGCTTCGGCGGCCGGGCGCACCGACTAGAGGCCGTTGAAGGCGTCTGGATAGGCCAGGCTGAGGGGCGCGTCGAAGGCGTCCTCTTCGAGGGCCTTGGCCATGAAGGCCGGCGATCCGGCATAGGGCGAGCGAATCTCGCCCGTCGCCTCGGCGGAAAATCCGAAGCGCGGATAATAGTCGGGATGGCCGAGGACGACGACGCCCTGGGCGCCGCACTCCTTGCAGAACTCCAGGCCGCCCCGCACCAGGGCCAAGCCGAGGCCTCGCCTT
Source organism: uncultured Caulobacteraceae bacterium (assembly GCA_937910255.1). GTDB lineage: Bacteria > Pseudomonadota > Alphaproteobacteria > Caulobacterales > Caulobacteraceae > Phenylobacterium. The sequence goes on from CALEOQ010000329.1 coordinate 3,114, forward strand.
TGCTGGTCTGGGACCACCGCCATGGGCGCCAGGGCGACATAGAGGTTGGCGCTGTCGGCCCACAGCCGGCTGAACAGGATGTGGCCGACGATCTCGCCCTGATCCTCGGCGACCATTTCGAACACCACGTCGCCGTCTGCCCGCAGCCGCTCCACCAGATCGGCCTCGGCGGCTCCAGGAAAGGCGGCCAGGTTCACCGCCCGGATGGCGGCATGGTCGGCGGCGCGGGCGTGTCGGATCATAGCCTCAGTCCCCCAGGACCCACTCCACGTCGGCGCCCAGGGCGTTGAGGTTCTCGACGAAGTTGGGGTGGGCGCGCTTGATCGGGGCGGCGTTGAGGATGGTCGATTTGCCCTCGATGCTGGCGGCCAGCATGAAGAGGGCGATGGCCACGCGGATGATGTAGGGGCTCTCCACCTGCGCCGGGAACAGCGGCTTGCCGCCATAGGTGATCACCCGGTGGGGATCGCACAGCACCGCATGGCCGCCGAACTTGGCGAGCTCCGAGGTCCAGCCGAGCGCGCCCTCATAGACCTTGTTCCAGAACATCACCGAGCCCTCGGCGCGAACGCCGAGCGCGATGAAGATCGGCAGCAGGTCGGCCGGCACATAGGGCCACGGCGCGGCCTCGACCTTCTGCAGGATGTGGCTCGTATAGGGCTGGCGCACATGCAGGGGGCCGTCCAGGCGGGCGCGCGACCAGCCGTCCCTGTGCTCCACCTCGACCCCGAACTTGGCGAAGGTGCGGTCGATCAGCGGGAAGGATTCCGAGGCGCCGTTGCGCACCGCCACGTCGCCGCCGGTGATGGCGCCCATGGCCAGGAAGGTCGCCACCTCGTGGAAGTCGTCCTGGAAGGTGAAGGTGGTCGCCCCCAGCTTCTCGACGCCTTCGATGGTCAGGGTGGAGGCGCCGACACCCTGGAGGCTGGCGCCCATCTGGATGAGGAAGCGGCAGAACTCCTGGACGTGCGGCTCGCAGGCGGCGTTGACCAGCTGCGAGGTCCCCTTGGCGGTGGCCGCGCAGATGGCGAAGTTCTCGGTGGTGGTCACCGAGGCGTAGTCGAGCCAGTGGCGGGTGGCGTGGAAGCCTTCCGGGGTGGAGATCAGGATGGCGCCGTCGCGCGTCTCAACGCGGGCGCCGAAGGCCTCGAACACCTCCAGGTGCGGATCGATCTCCCGGGCGCCCAGGGTGCAGCCCTTGGCCTCGTCTTCCAGGCTCGCCTGGCCAAACCGGTGCAGCAGGGCGGGAATCAGCATCACCGAGGAGCGCATGCCGAGCGGCAGATGCGCCCCTTGCGCCCTCAGGTTCTCGCCGTGGTGGAGGCGCAGGGTCCCGGTGGCGTAGTCCATGTCCACCTGGCTGCCGAGCGCCTGGAAGAATTCCAGGATCTTGCGCACATCGGTGATGTCCGGCACCCGGTGCAGCACCAGGGGCGCGTCGCTGAGCAGGGTGGCGCACAGCACCGGCAGGACGGCGTTCTTGTTGGCGGAGGGTGTGATCTCGCCCCGCAGGGGGCGACCCCCGCGTACGATCAGATTGGTCATGGGCCCTCGTTAGTCGGTCACAGGGGCGCCTACCAGACGCCGATCTTCTCGGCTTCAGCGTGGCTGATCGGATGGTGCGCCTTGCGGTGGTCTTCCTCGGCCAGGAAGCGGACCGCCTCCAGGGCGGCCATACAGCCCATGCCGGCCGCCGTCACCGCCTGGCGGTAGACGTCGTCGGTCACGTCGCCGGCGGCGTAGACGCCTTCGATCTCGGTGGTGGCCGTGCCGGCCTTCACATCGAGATAGCCGGCGGAATCCATGGACAGCTGACCCTTGAACAGCTCCGAGGCCGGCGCATGGCCGATGGCCACGAAGACCCCGGTGCAGTCGATCGTCCGCGTCTCGCCGGTCTTGACGTTCTTCAGCCGCACGCAGATCGGAAGAGCGTCGTGTAGGGAAAGAGGGTAGATCTCGGTGGTCGCCGTATCACTAAAAAAAAAAAGATATCTACGAACATCACGTCAGACCATGAGTTCTGTTTACTTCTACTCCCCAACTCTCACTCCGCCCCCAGTTGC
>CALEOQ010000330.1 GCA_937910255.1 uncultured Caulobacteraceae bacterium
GCCGGTGGGCGGGTGTGTGTGGCGAGGGTGCGGGGTGTGTCAGTGATGTGCTTTTTTTTTTAATGATACGGCGACCACCGAGATCTACACTCTTCCCCTACACGACGCTCTTCCGATCTGCCTCGGCGCCGGCAGCGGGCGCCTCGCCCTCGAAGCGGATCGGCAGGAACCGGGTCTTGACCGTGCCGCGACGTTTCATGCGCGAAGTGGTCTCCTGGCCGACGAAGCAGCCCTTCTTGAAATCGACGCCGTTCAGCAGGTCGAAATTGGCCTCGATGGGATAGGTCTGCTCGACTCCCCAGTCGGCGGGGCCAGGCACGCCCAGGGACCTGGCGAAGACGGCGTAGTCGGACTCGTTCGCCTGGGCCGCGCCCGTCGGCGGGGCCAGGCCATAGCCCCGCCAGCCGAGGTCTGGCAGCCGCGGATCGGGCCGCCACCCCTCGCCGGGCGCAGCGCCATCGCCGAACAGGACCGCCACTTCGGCCTCTTCCGGCGCAAGCGTCACCTTGGCCCGCAGGCGGTAGATCATCAGCCGCTGCAGGATGGCGTCCCGATGTTCGGCGGCCACATCCAGCCAGCAGCCGTCCTCGCGGCCGATCACGAACAGGTCGTAGAACACCTTGCCCTGCGGCGTCAGCAGCGCGCCGAAACGGATCTCGCCCACGGCCAGGGTCTCGACATTCTGGCTGATCAGATTGTGCAGGAAATCCCGCCAATCAGGCCCCCCCACGGCGATCACGGCGCGGCTCGGAAGGCGGGCATAGCTCAGGGTCTGGACCATGGTAGGGCACTTAGGGTCGCGGCGCCTCGCGCGCCAGCCAGAGGCCCTCTATAACCGGCCGATGACGCAAGGGTCGTTTCCCATTCTGTTCATCACCGCCACCCGGATCGGGGACGCGGTGCTGTCCTCAGGCCTGCTGGCCAAGCTGCGCGAAGAGATCCCCAACGCCCGCTTCACCATCGTGGCCGGGCCTGCGGCCGCGCCGCTGTTCGCCGACACGCCGGGCCTGGACGAGGTGATCGTCTTCCAGAAGGCCCGCAATGGTGGCCATTGGCTGACCCTGTGGAACCGGGTCCGCCACCGGCGCTGGGGCCTGGTGGTCGATCTGCGTGGCTCGGCCATGGCCAGTTTCGTGCGCACCCGGCGCCGGGCCATCTTCCGCCGCCAGCCGGGCGCGCCGGTTCACAAGGTCATCGAGGCGGCCCGTCTGCTGAAGCTGGAGGACGAGCCCCCGGCCCCGCACATCTTCACCAGCCCGCAGACCGAGGCCGCCGCCGCCGATTTGACCCGCGGGGAGGGGCCGATCCTGGCGCTGGCGCCGGCCGCCAACTGGGTGGGCAAGACCTGGCCCCTGGAGCGGTTCGCGCAGCTGGCCATCCGGCTGCTGGGCCAGGACGGCGCCCTGCATGGGGCGCGGCTGATGGTGCTGGGGTCTCCGGACGACGCCGGGGTCGTCGCCTCCCTGCGCCACGTGGTCCCCAGCCACAAGTTCATCAATCTGGTGGGCAAGACCGACCTGCTGACCAGCTATGCGGCGCTCAAGCAGGCCCGGCTGTTTGTCGGCAACGATTCGGGCCTGATGCACATGGCCGCGGCGGCCGGCGCCCCGACGCTGGGCCTGTTCGGCCCCTCGGACGACGTCCTCTATGCGCCCTGGGGACCCGACGCCCGGGTGGTGCGCGGCGCCCGCAGCTTCGAACAGATCCGCCAGCAGGACCCGGAGCTCAACCAGAGCTTCTGTCACATGATGGATCTCAGCGTCGACACGGTGGCGCGGGCGGCCTACGACCTGCTGGCGCAGACGGAGACGAGCCATGGCTGACACCTATGACCTGATCGTCCATGGGGGCGAGGTGGTGAATCACGACGGACGCGGGGCCGCCGACATCGGCGTGCGCGGCGGCAAGATCGTCGCCATCGGCGATCTCGCCCAGGCCTCGGCGGCCGAGCGGTTCAACGCGGCGGGCCTCACCGTCCTGCCCGGCGTCATCGACACCCAGGTCCACTTCCGCGAGCCGGGCCTGGAGTGGAAGGAAGATCTGGAGAGCGGTTCGCGCGGGGCGGTGCTGGGCGGCGTGGTCGCCGTCTTCGAGATGCCCAACACCGAGCCCACCACCACCGACGCGGACGCCCTCGCGGACAAGCTGGCCCGGGCCAAGGGGCGCATGCACTGCGACCACGCCTTCTATGTGGGCGGCACCCACGAGAACGCGACCTTCCTGGGCGAACTGGAACGCCTGCCCGGCTGCTGCGGGATCAAGGTGTTCATGGGCGCGTCCACCGGCACCCTGCTGGTGCAGGACGACGAGGGCGTCGAGCAGGTGCTGCGCCATGTGAACCGCCGGGCGGCCTTCCATTCCGAGGATGAGTATCGCCTGGCCGATCGCCGGGGCCTGGCCCGCACCGGCGACTGGACCAGCCACCCCGAGGTGCGCGACGCCCAGGCCGCCATCGAGTCCACCGAACGGCTGCTGCGCATCGCCCGAAAGCTTGGCAAGCGCATCCACGTACTGCACGTGACCACCGCCGAGGAGGTCGAGATCCTGGCCCGCCACAAGGATGTGGCCAGTGTCGAGATGACCCCCCAGCACCTGACCCTCGAAGGCCCGGAGGCCTATGAGCGGCTGAAGGGCTTCGCCCAGATGAACCCGCCGATCCGCGAGGCCCGCCACCGGGCCGGCCTGTGGCGGGGTCTGGCGGCCGGGGTCACCGACGTGATCGGCTCCGACCACGCCCCCCACACCCGCGAGGAAAAGGCCAGGCCCTATCCCGCCTCGCCCTCGGGCATGCCAGGCGTGCAGACCCTGGTGCCGGTCATGCTGACCCATGTGGCCGAGGGGCGGCTCTCCATCGAGCGCTTCGTCGACCTGACCAGCCACGGGGCCAACCGGCTGTTTGGCCTGGCCGACAAGGGCCGCCTGGCGGTGGGGTTCGACGCCGACCTGACCATTGTCGACCTGAAGGCGCGCCGCACCATCACCCACGAGGCCATGGCCAATCGCGCCGGCTGGACCCCCTTCGACGGCATGGAGGCCAAGGGCTGGCCCATGGCGACCGTCATCCGCGGCCAGATCGTCATGCGCGACGACGAGGTGGTGGCCGAGGGTCGCGGCGAGCCCGTCCGTTTCGCCGAGACCCTGGCCGGCTGAGCCGGTCGAGACGCCGCGCCCCCTTTCCAGGCCCCGCGATGGGCGTCCATAAAGTCATATGGACGCAGAGCTTCGCATCGAGACCGCCGCCTTCCGCAATCCGCGCTACAGCGCCAAGCGGCTGGAGGTGGAGCGCCGGGCCGACGGGACCCTGGTGCTCGCCAATCCCACACCCTTTTCGCAGGCGTTCCAGACGCCGCATGAGGCCCTGGCCTATTGGGCTGAAGCGGCCCCCGACCGGGTCTGGCTGGCGGAACGCGCGGGCGAAGGCTGGCGGACCCTGACCTATGGGGAGGCCTGGCATGCGGTGACCCACCTGGCCGGCGGCCTCGTCGCCCGCGGCCTGACGGGGCCACGGCCGATCCTCATCCTGGCCCACAACGGCGTCGACCACGCCCTGCTGATGTATGCGGCCATGAGCCAGGGGACGCCCGTGGCGCCGGTCTCGCCGCAGTACGGGCTGGCGGGCGCAAACCTGGCGCGGCTGACCCATGCCTGCGGGGTGCTGCATCCGGCCGCCGTGTTCACCGAGGACGCCGAGCGCTTCGCCACCGGCCTGTCGGCCGACGTCCTGGCCGGCCTGCCGGTGATCGCCGCCAGCCATGGCCGGCCGGGCCATATGGCGCTGGCCGAGCTTTACGGCCAGGCGGCGAGCCCCAGCGCCCATCCCGACGACCACGCCAAGTATCTGCTGACCTCGGGCTCCACCGGCCTGCCCAAGGCGGTGATCATCACCCAGCAGGCGCTGGCCCTGAACTCGGCCCAGATCGCCGCCTGTTTCGACGATGACGAGCCGCCGGTGATCGTCAATTCCGCCCCCTGGAGCCACAGCCTGGGCGCCAACTCCATCCTGCACATGTGCGCCACCCGCGGCGGGACGCTCCATATCGACGCCGGCCAACCCACGGCGGCGCGGTTCGCCGAGACCGTGCGCAACCTCACCGAGATTTCGCCCACCTATCACAACATGGTCCCGGCCGGCTGGATGCTGCTGGTGGACGAGCTGGAGAAGGACGAGGCGCTGGCCCGCACCTTCTTCGCCCGCCTGCGCCTGATGCAGTATGGGGGCGCCAGCCTTGGTCAGGACATCAGCGATCGCATCCAGGCCGTGGCCGTTCGCACCGTGGGCGAGCGGATCAGCTTCGCCAGCGGCTATGGCGCCACCGAGACCGGCCCCACGGCCTGCAACGTCCACTGGCCCAATGATCGCATGGGCCTGATCGGCCTGCCCGTCCCCGGCACGGCGGTGAAGCTTGTGCCGGTCGCCGGCAAGCTGGAGTTTCGGGTCAAGGGGCCGCAGGTGGCGCCGGGCTATCTGGGACGCCCCGAACTGTCGGCCCAGTCCTTCGACGAGGACGGCTTCTACATCCTGGGCGACGCCGCCCGCCTGGTGGACCCCGAGGCGCCGGAAGCCGGCCTGGCCTTCGACGGGCGCATTTCGGAAAATTTCAAGCTGGCCAGCGGCACCTTTGTGGCTGTCGGCGAGCTGCGGATCGCCGCCCTCTCAGCCGTCGGCGGCGCGGTCACCGACGCGGTGGTCTGCGGCGAAGGGCGGGCGTCCCTGGGCCTGATGTTCTATCCTGACCCCCGCCGGCCCCGCGATGAGGTGGAGGCCGCCGTCGAGAAGGGGCTCGCCGCCTACAACGCCAAGGCCCGGGGCGGCGGCCGCATCGCCCGCGCCCTGGTCCTCCCCGACGGCCCCGACGCTGGGGCCGGCGAGATCACCGACAAGGGCTATATCGCTCAGACCCTGGCCCGCACCCGCCGCGCGGAGGCGCTGGAACGCCTCTTCGCCGATCCCCCGCCCCCCGAAGTGATGGTGTTTGACTGATGAATGGCGCCGACGCCCTGATCGAGACCCTGTTGGCCAATGAGGTCGACGCCTGCTTCGCCAATCCCGGCACCAGCGAGATGCAGTTCGTCGCCGCCCTGGACCGGCAGCCGACTATGCGCCCGGTGCTCTGCCTGTTCGAGGGGGTGGCCACAGGCGCCGCCGACGGTTTCGGGCGGATGGCCGAGCGTCCGGCCTGCACCCT
>CALEOQ010000331.1 GCA_937910255.1 uncultured Caulobacteraceae bacterium
GGGGGGTCAGGCCGCCGGGCTGTCGGGGCTCGAAGACGGGTTCGGCTGATCGAGCCTTCCGGGGGGTGGGGCGTGGCCCGGCGCAGGCGAGCGGGGGGGCTGGCGGCCAGGCGCTTTATCGCCGCCGCCGCGTCGGCGGGGGTCGCGGTCAGGGCCAGGCCGACCGTGTCGGCCATGGTCGCGCCACGCTGGCCGAGCGGCTTCTCCGGGCCGGTCGTGGAGTCCAGCGCGGTCTGATGCTCGATTTCGGCGTTCAGCTCGGCGCCCAGCAGCACCACCATCACCGAGAACCAGATCCACATCATGAAGCCGATCACCGCCCCGAGCGAACCATAGGTGGCGTCGTAGCGGGCGATGTTGTTGATGTACCAGGAGAATCCCAGGGAGCCGCCCATCCAGACCACCGAGGCGAACACCCCGCCGGGCGCCACCCACCGCCACCGCGCCCGCGAGCGGCAGGGGCCATAGCGGTAGAGGACGGTGAAGGCCATCGCCCCGATGGCCAGTAGGATAACCCAGCGCAGCGGGCCCCAGAACACTTCGAGCTCGCCCAGGCCCAGGAGCCTGAGCACGATCGGCGCGGCCACCAGAAGGCCGGTCACCAGGATGAGGAAGGCCAGGGTGGCGAAGGTGGCCACATAGGTGAGCGCCATCAGTTGCACGATGTTGCGCTTCTCGGTCTCGTCATAGGCGACGTTCACCCCCTCCACCAGGGCGCGCACGGCGTTGCTGGCGGTCCAGACCGACAGCAGCAGGCTGAAGCCAAAGGCGAGGCTGAGATTGGCGTTTCGCTCCTCCGCCAGGCGTTTCATCTGCTCGCCGACGATTTGGACCACGTCGCTGGGAATCACCCGGGCCATCTGGTCGAGCTGGCCCTGGACCTGGCTGACATCGGCGAACAGGCCATAGAGCGAGACGAAGACCGCCAGGGCCGGGACGATGGCCAGCAGGGTGTAGAAGGTGACCCCGGCCGCCACCCGGGGCAGCTGATCGCGACCGATCTCGGCGGCGGTGCGCCAGACCACGTCCTTCCAGCCGTGCGGCGGGATATCCCGAGGATGGCCCGCCAAGCGGCCACGGCGAGGCTCCTCAGCTTCGATCAGCAGAGGATCGGCGGCGTTGGGGCGGCTCATGCCCGGCGGCGGGACGATCGGCCGCCGCTTCCACAGGGCGAGGGCGCCCAGCGCGATCCAGGGCGCAGCGGCCAGGCCCTTGCGGGTCAGGTCGACGCCGATGCGGCGGCGGGAGGAGGTTGAGCGGGGCGCGGTCATGGTTACGTTTGATCAAACCCCTCGCAAGCCGCCCCGTTCCCCTTGTGGCCCAGGCCGCCTTGCGGCAACAGGAGGCGCATGACCGGACAAGTGGCAGCCCTCTACAGGCACCCCGTCAAGGGTTTCACCCCCGAACAGCTGGACCGGGTCCGGCTGAACGTGGCCACGCCCTTCCCTTGTGATCGCCTGTTCGCCGTGGAGAACGGCCCCTCGGGCTTTGATCCGCAGGCGCCCGTCTTCATCCCCAAGCAGAAGTTCGTCGTCCTGGCGGCGATCCCAGCCGTGGCCCGGGCGCGCACCTGCTATGACGAGGACTCCGGCGTGCTGCACGTCGAGGCGCCGGGCCAGCCCGACCTGGCCGCGCCCCTGGGCGATCCCGCCGGGCGTCAGGCCTTCGCCGACTGGCTGACGCGGCTTCTGGGCGACGATGTCCGCGGGCCGCTGCGGGTGGTCGAGACGCCGGGCCATAGGTTCATGGATCATCCCCGGGGCGACGTCTCGATCGTCAATCTGGCCAGCGTCCGTGACCTGGAACAGAAGCTCGGAAGGGAGATCGATCCCTTGCGCTTCCGCGCCAACATCTATGTGGACGGCTGGCCGGCCTGGGCTGAGAATGACTGGACCGGGCGGGAGCTGATGGTGGGCTGGGCCCAGGCCAAGGTGTTCAAGCCGATCGTCCGCTGCGCCGCCCCCGATGTCGACCCCCACACCGCCGCGCGCGACATGGAGATCACCAAGGCCTTGTACGATCATTTCGGCCACATGTTCTGTGGCGTCTATGTCCACGTCACCCGCGAGGGCGAGGTCGCCCCAGGCGACGCCTGCAGCCAGCCCCAGGCTGAGACGACGGCGGCGGCGCCGCGGGCCGGCGCCCTGTGAGCCTGACCCTGGTGCAGGCCTGGGCCAAGGCCAAGGCGCAGCTCGAGGCCACGGGCCTCTCTGGGCCGGTGATTGACGCCCGCCTGTTGGTGGAGGCCGCGGCCGACGCCACCCGGCTCGACATCGTCACCGATCCGTACCGGACCCTGACGCCTGAGCAGGAAGCCACCCTGGAGGACTACCTCGCCCGCCGGGGACGGCGGGAACCGGTGAGCCACATCCTGGGCCGCAAGGGCTTTTGGAAGATCATGCTCCAGGTCACGCCGGACGTGCTGACCCCGCGGCCGGACACAGAATGCGTCGTCGACGCGGTGCTCAAGGCTGGAACCGAGGACGAGCGGGTCTCGATCCTCGACCTCGGCGTCGGCTCGGGCGCCATCCTGCTGGCCATCCTGGCCGAGCGCCCCAACGCCCGCGGTCTGGGCGTCGATGTATCGGAGGACGCCCTGGCGGTGGCGCGGGACAATGCGGCCCATCTGGGCCTGGCCGGTCGCTGCGCCCTGCTGCGGGGCGACTGGGCCGATGGCCTGTCGGACGCCAGCTTCGACATCGTCACCGCCAACCCGCCCTATATCGCCTCGGAGATGATCGAGACGCTGGAGCCCGAGGTTAGGGTGCATGAGCCGCGCCTGGCCCTGGACGGCGGGCCGGACGGCCTGGACGCCTACCGTCGCCTGGCGCCGGAGATCCTGCGGGTCCTCAAGCCCGGCGGGCGCTTCGCCGTGGAGATCGGCTATGACCAGAAGACGGCCGTCGAGGCGCTCTTCCGGGAGGCCGGCGCCCAGGGCGTCAGGACCAATCAGGATCTCGCCGGCCTGGACCGGGTGGTGCTCGGCGAAAAAAGAGCCTTGGAAAATCCGGCCTGAATCGCTACATCCCTAATTGTCTCCACCCAAATCGCCGGTGAAACAGGCTGGAACCCGGAAATCGGGACAGCGGCCACTCCGGCAAGCGCCGCGTTGCAGACGGGCGCTCCCAGGTCGGGCGGATGACGGGGATTATTTACGTCTTCAACACGGAACAATGGGCGCTACGCCCACTCCCGAGATGAGGCTAACGCAGCCGCACGCCCTGAAGGGTACGCCCTGGGCGCGGCGCAAGACGGTTACCGCATATGAGAGATTTCAAGGGCATGAAGCGTCAGCGCGGACGCAATCGCGGAGGCGGCGGGAATAAACCCCAGCAGCACAACGCGAACCGCGCCTTCGATTCGAACGGCCCCGACGGCGTCAAGGTGCGGGGCAACGCCCAGCACGTCTTCGAAAAGTACCAGCAGCTCGCCCGCGACGCGACGTCGTCCAGCGACCGGGTTCTGGCGGAGAACTATCTCCAGCACGCCGAACACTATTTCCGCCTGTTGCGCGCCATGCAGCCCCAGCGCTCGCCCAGCGAGATCCTGGGCCGCGACCAGGTGAGCTCGGGCCTCGACATCGACTTCGAGGACGAGAGCGGCCAGCAGCAGGTGTCCGACGCCCCCGAGGGCGGCGACCACGAGTCCGACCAAGACAGCGACCGTAACGGCCGCGATCGTGATCAGAACCGCGACCAGAACCGCCGTGATGACCGGTCGCGCGACGATCGCCCGCGGGAAGATCGCAGCCGCGATGATCGCTCCAGAGACGATCGTTCAAGAGACGATCGCGCGCGGGACGACCAGCCCCGAGACGATCGGGCGCGGGATGATCGCCCCCGTGACGAGAATCGCCCGCCCCGCCGCGAACGCTGGCGCGACCGCGACGAGAACCGTCGCGAGCGGACCGACCGCAACGAGCGCCCCGAACGCGATCCCATGGCGGTGGTCGAGCCGCAGGCCGCGCCGCTGGTCGCCGAGACGCCGGCTCCGGACGGCCCCATGCTGCGCGACGCCGAGGGCGGCGCCAGCGAGGCCCCGGCCTTCCTGCAGGCCCCCCGCGCCACCGAGCCCAAGGCCGAAGGCGAAGAGCCCGTCCGCAAGCCCCGTCGTCGCCGCGCCCCGCGCAGCTTCGAAGGCGGCGAAGGCGCGCCTCCGTCCAGCGAGACCGAGGAAGCCTGAGGCCGCCCCAGGCCGCCCGACACAGACGACAAGACCCCCGGAAGCCAGGCTTCCGGGGGTCTTTCGTTAAGCGCCGCGCGGTTGGTTGATCAGAAGGTGTAGCCCAGCCCCAGGCGGAAGCTCCGGCCCGGCAGGGGCGCGAGGTCCTTCAGGAAGGAGGCGTGCTCACGGGCCTCGGCGTCGTTCAGGTTGTGACCCTCGACGAAGATCTTAAACCCGTCGGTGGGACGAACCACCAGCGAGGCGTTGATCATCCGATAGCCGTCGGTCGGCAGTTCGCCGGTGGCGACCCGCTCCTGCTCGCCCACCTGGCGCAGCTCGAGCTTGCCGGTCCACCAGCCCGTCTCGAACACGCCGCGGGCCGTGGCCGACCAGGGCGCGATGCGGGCCGGCGCGCCCAGATCGGTGTCGCCGCGCACATAGTCGGCGACGCCTTCCAGGGTGAAGCTGCGATCACCCGCTTCCCACAGACGATAGGCGACCTCGGCCTCGCCGCCCCAGAACTCGGCGTCGGTCTGCTGGTAGGCGAAGATCGGCAGTTCGCTCTCGGCATCCTCCGCACCCGTCGGGCGCAGATCGATGAAACCCTCATAGTGCACCGCGAAGGCGTGAAGGTCGGCGTCCCAGGGTCCGCCGTCATAGTGCAGGGTGGCGTCGACGGCGTAGGACACCTCGGAGTCCAGCCCGGCGTCGCCGACCTCGAAGGCGCGGGTGGCGATGTGGGGCCCCGCGGCGAACAGCTCGGCCTCGGTGGGCGCGCGCCCGGCCCGTGACAGGCTGACGCCGGCGAACCAGCCTTCGGCCGGGCGCACAAAGGAGATCGGAAGAGCACACGTCTGAACTCCAGTCACGTCGTAATCTCGTATGCCGTCTTCTGCTTGAAAAAAAAAAAAAAATACAACACCCCAACAAGCCTCCCAAATCTCACCCCCTCTCCGCGCTACATCTCCACTGCCGATTCTCCTGCTCGTCGTGTCTCAACCACTAC
>CALEOQ010000332.1 GCA_937910255.1 uncultured Caulobacteraceae bacterium
ATCCACGGCGCTGGTCTGACGATGGCCGATCTCGTCGGGCGCCAGATGGGCGACGATCTGGTGGCCATGGAAGTCGAAATCGATCCAGTCGGGGCTGGAGCGGCCCTCGGCGCAGCCCAGCAGATCGCCGTAAAAGGCGCGGGCCTCGGCCAGATCGCGGACAGGGAAGGCGAGGTGGAAGCGGGGTCGGGTCATGGACATCTGAATAGCTTGCCATCAACCGACGCGCGACGGCTTTAACACCTGTCCGGCTGTGCTTATCTGTACGCGGCCCATAGCGATGGGTTTGGGGGCGAATCACGATGCGAAAGCTTGTTGCGACGGCCGGGGCTGTCGTCTGTCTGGCCTGGACGGGGGCGGCCCAGGCCGCCGACCTGCTGGTCGGGGTCTATGGTCATGACGTGACCTTCATCGGCGAAGCGATCGGCTCAGGCGCCGCGGGCCGTGAGGACGGGGTCGACCTGCATATCGGCCTGCGCAGCGATCCCATCGAGGCTCTGTGGGGCAATCCCCAGGCGCACGCCTTCGTCTCGATCAACAGCGAGAACACCAGCAACTTCGTGGCCGCCGGCCTCTCCTGGCCGGTGGGAATCACTGAGCGGCTCTATGTCCGCCCGGGCCTGGGCCTAGCCTATACGGACGGGGAGGCGGGCCTGCCGCCGGTCAATGAGCCAGGGCTCACCCCTGATGAAGTCGCGCGGCGCCTGGAGCTCTACAACACCCGCATCGACTTCGGCTCCAAGCTGCTGTTCCAGCCGGAGCTGTCCCTCGGTTACGAATTCACCGAACGGTTCGCCGCCGAACTGTCCTGGGTCCACATCTCCAACGCGCAGATTTTCCACCAGGGCAAGAACCAGGGCCTTGACGAAGCCGGCGTGCGGCTGATTTACAGCTTCTGACCTGCCCCGCGCCGCGAGCGCGCACCCGGCGGGTTCCACAATCGATCACATCCTCTCGCCGAGCCCTGTCGAAGGGCGGGACGGATCCGCTCGGCAGGCGGAAGGATCGTATCTCAATGGCCAATGTGACGGTGATCGGCGCCCAGTGGGGCGACGAGGGCAAGGGCAAGGTCATCGACTGGCTGGCCAACCGCGCCGACGTGGTGGTGCGTTTCCAGGGCGGCAACAACGCCGGCCACACCATCGTGGTGGGGAACAAGACCTACAAGCTGTCGCTGCTGCCCTCCGGCGTCATCCAGGGCAAGCTGTCGATCATCGGCAATGGCGTGGTGGTCGATCCCTGGTCGCTGCTGGACGAGATCACCCGCGCCCAGGGCCAGGGCCTGGGCATCAGTCCCGACAATCTGATCCTGGCGGAGAACGCCACCCTGGTCCTGCCCCTGCACCGGGACCTGGACGGGGCCCGCGAGGCCCGCGCCGGGGCCGGCAAGATCGGCACCACCGGTCGTGGCATCGGCCCGGCCTATGAGGACAAGGTCGGCCGCCGCGCCATCCGCTTCGCCGACCTGGCCGACCGCGAGGCCCTGGAGGTGAAGATCGAGCGCCTGCTGGCCCACCATGGCGCCCTGCGCACCGGCCTGGGCCTTCCCGAAGCGCGGCCTGAGGAAATCCTCGCCCAGCTCGAAGAGCTTGCGCCGCGCATCCTGCCCTATGTGAAGCCCGCCTGGCGGGTGCTCGGCGACGCCATCAAGGACGGGCAGCGGGTGCTGTTCGAAGGCGCCCAGGCGACCCTGCTGGATGTCGACCACGGCACCTATCCCTATGTCACCTCGTCCAACACGGTGGCCGGTCAGGCCGCGGCCGGCGCTGGCGTCGGCCCGACGGCCGGCGGCTATGTGCTGGGCATCGTCAAGGCCTACACCACCCGGGTGGGCGAAGGGCCCTTCCCCACCGAACTGAACGACGAGACCGGCCGCCTGCTGGGCGAGCGCGGCCATGAGTTCGGCACCGTCACCGGCCGGCCTCGCCGCTGCGGCTGGTTCGACGCGGTCCTGGTGCGCCAGTCCATCGCCGTCGGCGGCATCCAGGGGGCTGTCCTGACCAAGCTCGACATCCTCGACGGCTTCGAAACCCTGAAGGTCTGTGTCGGCTATCGCCTGCGCGGCGAAACGATCGACTACCTGCCGGCCGGCCTGCGGGATCAGGCGGCCATCGAGCCGATCTATGAGGAGATGGAGGGATGGAGCGAGAGCACCCGCGGCGCCCGCTCCTGGAAGGACCTGCCGGCCAACGCCATCAAATATGTGCGGCGCATCGAGGAGCTGATCGGCGCCCCGGCGGTGCTGCTCTCCACCAGCCCTGACCGGGACGACATCATCATGATGCTGGACCCGTTCCAAGGCTAGGCAGGGCCTCGTCCGTAAGTGGTTCTTTACGGCCTCGTGCCACCTTCGCGCCATTCGTGGAGCGTGGCCAAGTGTTCAAGGATGACGGAAAGCTGATCGAGCGCATGGCGCCCGCCCTCCAGCGGGTGCTCGTGATCGATCCGTCGCCCCCTGGGGGCCGCATGCTGGCCGATCTGATGCGCAGCCTGACCCATTGCCAGGTCTGGGTCGCGCCGTCGGCGGGCAAGGCCATGGAGCTGCTGAAGGGGATCGATCCCCAGATCATCTTCATCGAGCACGCCGAGCGGGGCGGGGTGGACGGCATCGAGTTCACCCGCCGCCTGCGCCGCAGCGAGGCCACCTGCCGCCAGGCGCCGGTGGTCATGATCCTGGCTCAGCCCACCGCCGCGGCCGTGCTGGGCGCCCGGGACGCTGGCGTGCACGAATTCCTGCGCAAGCCCTTCACCACCGGAGACCTGCTCAAGCGGCTGGAGGCGGTGACCCTGCGGCCCCGGGACTGGGTCGAGGCGGTGACCTATGTCGGCCCCGACCGCCGGCGGTTCAATTCCGGCGACTATACCGGCCCCCTGAAGCGCCGCTCCGACGCCCGCGCCACCCCGGAAAAGTCGCGGATCACCCAGGCGATCAAGATTCTGAAATCCGCCGCCGGCGCCCTGAAGAGCGATCCGGTCCAGGCCCTGCGCGCCATGAAGGCCCAGGGTGCGGACCTGCAATCGGTGGCCGTGAAGACGGGCGACATGAAGCTGGCCGGCGCCTCGACCGACTTCCAGCGCTACCTGGCCACGGTCAGCGATCCTCGCCGGCTCGATCCGGCCCAGGTGGCCTTCCATGTGGCCGCCCTGTCGGCCTTCATGCCGGCCGAGAGCGCGACGGGCGCCAAGCGGGTCGCCTGAAACGAAAACGGCCGGCCCTGATGGGGCCAGCCGTCAACATCGCGGATGTCAGATTGCTCAGGCGTTGACCAGGTTCCGGTCTTCGGCCGCGGCCTGCATGGTCTTCTGCAGCTTCTCGAAGGCGCGGACCTCGATCTGGCGAACCCGTTCGCGGCTGACGCCGTACTGGCCGGCCAGTTCCTCGAGGGTCGTCGGATCATCCTTCAGGCGACGCTCGGTCAGGATATGGCGTTCGCGGTCGGTCAGCTCGGCCATCGCCTCTTCCAGCAGGCCCATGCGAAGGCCGCGCTCTTCCTTGTCGGCGACCACGGTCTCCTGGCTCGGCGCATTGTCGTCGGCCAGCCAGTCCTGCCACTCGCTCTCGGAGTCCGATCGCAAGGGGGCGTTCAGCGAGGCGTCCGGACCCGACAGGCGCCGGTTCATGGAGATGACCTCCTCGTCCAGCACGCCCAGCTTGGTGGCGATCTGGTGGACCTGGTCGGGATGCATGTCGCCTTCTTCAAAGGCGCTGATCTGGCTCTTGGCCTTGCGCAGGTTGAAGAACAGCTTCTTCTGCGCCGCCGTGGTCCCCATCTTCACCAGGGACCAGGACCGCAGGATGTATTCCTGGATCGAGGCGCGGATCCACCACATGGCGTAGGTGGCCAGGCGGAAGCCGCGGTCGGGATCGAACTTCTTGACCGCCTGCATCAGGCCGACATTGCCCTCGGAAATCACTTCGCCGATCGGCAGGCCATAGCCGCGATAGCCCATGGCGATCTTGGCCACGAGGCGCAGGTGGCTGGTGACGAGCTTGTGGGCGGCGTCGGAATCCTCGTGCTCCTGCCAGCGCTTGGCGAGCATGAACTCGTCGTCCTTGGCCAGCATCGGAAATTTGCGGATCTCGCTGAGATACCGGCTCAGGCCGCCATCTGGCGACATGACGGAAAGCGTGTTCGCTGCGGCCATGATTATCCCCTTTCCCTGCGGACCTTGAGGACCGTCGCGCAGACGCGCGCGGGTCAGTCCGCCCCTCCAACCCTGCCAGATAGGTATTGGTTTCGAGGAGCGGAAGACCGCCGGGGAGGGCGATCCGTCAGGTCCACCGTGCGGACTGAATGTCCCACCTGTGTACTGGGGAATTATTACCCCCCGATCAGGGCGCAAGCAAGGCGATCGTGCCCGTAGGCTTCGGGGAAAAACTCAGAGCGCCGACAGCAAATCTTCAAGCTTGTCCATGTCGGCCGGCAGGGCGCTTTCGAAGCGCAGGGGCTCGCCGGTGATCGGGTGGATAAAGCCCAGGACGGCCGCATGCAGGGCCTGGCGGTCGAGGCCGGCCTCGACCATGGCCGCGCGGACCGGACCGGCCGGACTGCCCGAGCCATAGACGGCGTCCCCCAGGCAGGGGGCGCCCTTAGAGGCCATGTGCACCCGGATCTGGTGGGTGCGTCCGGTCTCCAGCCGGCAGCGAACCCGGGCTGCGGTGGGGCGGTCGGTGGGGCCGAACAGGGCGGTGACCTCATAGTGGGTGACGGCCTCGCGCCCGCCGGTGCGCAGCACGGCCATCTTCTTGCGGTCATGGGTCGAGCGGCCCAGGCGCGATTCCACCGTGCCCTTGCGCGGCTTGGGCGCGCCGCGGGTCAGGGCCACATAGGCCCGGTCGATGTCGTGGGCGGCGAACAGGGCCGACAGGCCCTGGTGCGCGGCGTCGGTCTTGGCGCAGACCATGACGCCGGAAGTGTCCTTGTCGAGGCGGTGGACGATGCCCGGCCGGGCCACCCCGCCAATCCCTGAGAGACTGGCGCCGCAATGGTGCAGCAGGGCGTTGACCACCGTCCCGTCCGGGGTTCCCGGCGCCGGGTGGACCGCCATGCCGGCGGCCTTGTCGATGATGATCAGATGGCTGTCTTCGAACAGCACCGTGAGCGGCAGGTCCTGGGGCGCGGGCTTTGCCGAAACCACCGCCGGAACCAGGATCTCATAGGCCCCGGCCAGGGCCTTGGCCGAGCCGTCGCTGATGGGCGCGCCCGCTCGGGTGACGGCGCCCTCGGCCAGCAGGGCCTGGATGCGAGCCCGGGAAAGCTCAGGAACCAGGGCCGCCAGGGTCTTGTCCAGCCGGCCGCCGGCCGCCTCGGAGGCGACCTGCACGATCAGCAGGTCGCCATCCTCGTCCTCGCCGGCCCCTGGCGGGCCTCCGGCAGGGTCAGAGACCATGCTTGCCGGCCGCATCCTCTTCCTGGCCGGTGATGGAGCCGTCCTTGAACAGGTATTCCCGCAGCTGGCCGTCGAACTGCTCGTCATTGCGGCGGATCCATTCCAGGACCATGGCGGCGTGCTCCATTTCCTCCTTGGCGTTGTGCAGAAGGATTTTCTTGAGCTCCGGGTCGTCGCAATCGTCGGCCCGCTGACGGTACCAGTCCACCGCCTCGAGCTCTTCCATCAGCGATGAGATCGCGTAGTGGAGCTGGAGGGTCTTGGGGCTAAGTTTCTCACGGGGGACGTGAAGGGTCTCGCTGGCCATGCATCATGCTCCTGTCGCAGAAGCGCCTTCTATTGCACGCTCAGAACGCCTGCGCGAGTTGGGGACCACTGGAATGAAGATCGATCGACGTCGGGCCTTGGCCCTCCTCGGATTTGGCGCCGCTGCGCCGCTCACCGCCCGCGCCCAGGGCGCCTATGCCGGTCCCGTCGCCTTTGAGCACGGCGTGGCGTCGGGCGATCCGCTGGCCGAGGCCGTCGTGCTCTGGACCCGGATCACGCCGAAAGACGAGGGCGCGGGCCAGATCGCCTATGCCTGGCGGCTGAACCCGGTGGACCGCCGCGCCGGCGGCGCCAAGTCGGGCCAGGGCTTCACCGGCCCGGACCGGGACTTCACGGTGAAGGTCGATGTCACCGGCCTCGACGCCGGGCGGGCCTACACCTTCGAGTTCGAGGCCAACGGCGTCACCTCGCCCCTGGGCCGCACCCGCACCCTGCCGGTGGGCGAGACCCGGGAGCTGATCCTGGCCGTGGCCTCGTGCTCGCTCTATCCCAACGGCTACTTCAACGCCTACCAGGCCATCGCCGACCTGCCCCAGCTGGACGCCGTGATCCATCTGGGCGACTACATCTATGAATATGGCGGCCCGGGCTCCTACGGCATGACCTCGGCCGTGGCCGGCGAGCGCGCCCATGTCCCGGACCACGAGATCGTCAGCCTGGCCGACTACCGCCAGCGCCACGCCCAGTACAAGTCCGACCCCCAGCTGCAGGCCGCCCACGCCCGGGCCCCCTGGATCGTGTCCTGGGACGACCATGAGACGGCCAACAACAGCTGGATGGGCGGCGCGGAGAACCACAGCCCCGAGACCGAGGGCGACTGGAACACTCGCAAGGCCAATGCGCTGAAGGCCTATTTCGAATGGATGCCGATCCGCGATCCGGCGCCGGGCGGCAGCTTCGAGGCGATGAATCGCAGCTTCCAGTTCGGCGACCTGGCCAGCCTGATCATGCTCGAGACCCGTCTGACCGCTCGGGACGACCAGCTCGACTATGGACGCGACCTCGAGGTGGTGGACGGTCAGCCCGACGTGGCCGGCTTCCGCGCCAAGATCAACGATCCGGCCCGCCGCATGATGAGCGAAGCCCAGGAGGCCTGGCTCGCCAAGGAACTGGCCGACTCGGTTCAGGCTGGACGCCCCTGGCAGGTGCTGGGCAACCAGGTGGTCATGGCGCGGATGGATGTTCCGAGCCCCCGGGCCACCCTGGGCGAGCAGGCGATCGCCGAGGCCATCGCCACCCAGCCCGAGGACATTGCCAAGCGGATCGACCAGATGGAGCGTCTGGCGGCCATGGGCCTGCCCTATGGCCTGGACATGTGGGACGGCTACGCCGCGGCCCGTGAGCGCCTGTATGACGCCGTCGAGGCGGCCCAGGCCCGGGCCATCGTCGTCTCCGGCGACAGCCACGCCTTCTGGGCCAACGAGCTCTATGACGATGGCGGGGCGCTGCGGGCGGTGGAGTTCGGCGCGACGGGCATCACCAGCCCCGGGGCCGGCGACTATGTGAAGGGCCTGCCCGTGGGCGAGCTCTACATGAAGGGGACCAAGGAAGTGGTCTTCAGCGACCACGACGCCAAGGGCTTCGTCCTGCTCACCCTGACGCCCGACGCGGTGAAGAGCGAGCTGATGACCGTCTCCTCCATCGTCTCCAAGGACTATGAGACGGCGGTGCGCAAGGCCTTCACCGTGACGCCGCAGGGCTCGGGCGTCTCGCCGCTCAAGCCCATCGAGGCCTGACGATCAGGGCGCGAGCGGCCCGGCTCAGTCGGGCCGCTCGACCAGCTTTCCGTCCTCGACCACCCGGTAGAAGCACGACCGGAAGCCCACATGGCAGGCCCCGCCGTCGCCCTGGGGCAGGACCTTGATCCAGACGCAATCCTGGTCGCAGTCGATGCGGGTCTCGACCACCTGCTGCACCTGGCCGCTGGTTTCGCCCTTGAGCCAAAGGGCCCGGCGGGAGCGACTGTAATAGTGGGCCTGGCCGGTGGAGAGGGTCAGGGCCAGGGCTTCGGCGTTCATCCAGGCGAACATCAGCACCTCGCCGGTCTCGGCGTGGGTGGCGACCGCGGCGATCAGGCCATGGCTGTCAAAGCGCGGGGCGATCACGTCGCCGCGCTCCAGGGCGTGTTTGTCGGAAGCGGTGGGAAATTGGACGGACATGGGCAAACTATAGCCCTCCTTCCCGGGCAGGGGGAGATGTCGCGGCGCGACCTGCGCCGGCCAAGGGAGACGATCTGCCATGAGCTTCAGCCGCCGCGCCCTCCTGTCCGCCATCGCCCTGGCCGCGCCCGCGCCGGCCCTCGCCCAATGGCCCTTCGGCCTTGGCCGCCGGGGGAGCCCGCCGCCGAAGGAGGGCCGGGCCGACTATGAGGGGGCCCCCCTGCGCCAGCAGCTGGGCGATTGGCAGTTCGAGATCGCCGAGGCGGCCGCCGCCTCGCGGCTGCAACCGGTGATCCGCGACGTCTATGAGGTCCGCCTCAACGAGGCGATCAGCAAGATGCCGGGCGTACGGGCAATCACCGCGGCGGTGGCCGAGCCCAATGGCAGCGTCTGGACCCAGGCCTGGCGCGCCGACCCTGGGCCGCTGCCCACCCGCTTCCATTGGGCCAGCGTGGGCAAGGCCTACACCGCCACGGCCATCATGCAGATGGTGGAGGCGGGGCAGCTATCCCTGACCGACACTGTTGAGCGTTGGGCGCCGTCCATGCCCAACGCCCAGTGGATCACCCTGGAGGATCTGCTGGCCCACACCAGCGGGCTCTACGGTTTCCAGGCCGATGAGACCTTGCGGGCCACGCCGGGCTACAAGACGCCTGAGCAGCTGCTCGCCGTCGCCGCCGCCCATCCCCCACTGTTTCCGCCCGGGGCCAACTGGTCCTATTCCAACACCAACTATGTTCTGCTCGGCCAGATCATCGAGGCGGTGGACGGCAAGCCCTGGCATGAGGCTCTGGCGCAGCGGATCGCCGCGCGCCGCGACCTCGATGACACCATCTTCATCGCCCCTCAGGGCCGCGTCGACGGACTTGCGCCGCCTGCCCCGTCAGAGGCCGCGCCAGGGACCGCCGACGACATCTCCACCCCCTACGCCGCCGGCGCGGTGGCCGCCTCCGCCCTGGACATGGTGCGCTTCTGGCGCGACCTGCTGGCCGACCGGCTCACCGGGTCCGAGGCCACCCGGCGGCGCTTCTACCGCCTCTATCCGATGAGCGGCGTGGGCCCCGGCCACTATGGGCTGGGGGTGATGGTCAGCGACCTTTCGGCCGTTGATCCGGCGGCTGAGGATGTCTGGCTTGGCCATTCCGGCGGACTGCCTGGGGCCAAGGCGGTGGTCGCCTATTCCATGCAGACCAGGGCCTTCGTCGCCGTCGCCCTGACCGGGGAGGGCTCGCCTGAAGCGACGGCCCACCTGCTGTTGTCGGATCTCCGCAGCTGAGCCTCAAGGATCGGATCAAGGCCAGGGTCGAGGCTTTCGACGCCTGGGCCCGGCCCTGGGCGCTGCGCGCGCCCTGGCGGGCCTATGCCTATGAGTTCCTGCTGTTTGGGTTGAAGCAGGCCTGGGCCTGTCTCTATGGCGGGGCCATGCTGGCCCTGCTGGTGGGCACCCATCTGCTTTGGCCGGATGATGCGGGCCTGGCGCGCTACGACGTCCTGGTGATCGCCGCCATCGCCCTGCAGGTCTTCCTGCTGGCCACCGGGCTGGAGCGCCCCCGGGAGGCCCTGGTCATCGCCATCTTCCACGTGGTCGGCACCGGCATGGAGCTGTTCAAGACCGCCCAGGGGTCGTGGACCTATCCGGAAGCCAGCGTCCTGCGGCTAGGGGACGTGCCCCTGTTCTCAGGCTTCATGTACGCCTGCGTGGGCAGCTACATGGCCCGGATCATCCGCCTGTTCGACATCCGGTTCGAGGCCTATCCGCCGCGCTGGGCGCCCTGGCTGCTGGCGGGGCTGGCCTATGCCAACTTCTTCACCCACCACTATGTGGTCGATATCCGCTGGGCTCTGTTCGCCTTTTCAGCGGTGATCTTCGGCCGCACCTGGTTCCAGTTCACGCCCGATCTCGTCGTTCGGCGGATGCCCATGCTGCTCGGGGCGGTGCTGGTGGCCTTCTTCATCTGGATCGCCGAGAATGTCGGCACCTACGCCTCGGCCTGGGTCTATCCCGACCAGCAGGCCGGCTGGACCCCGGTCTCCCTGGCAAAGATGGGGTCCTGGTACCTGCTGATGATGCTGAGCTTCGTCCTGGTGACCCTGGTCCACCCGCCGCGGCCGGCCGCGAAGACGGCGGCCGCCGCCCGCGCCGTCCTGGCCTGAAGGCTCAGCTCTTGTTGACGAAGTCCAGGAAGCGCTGACGCAGGCTGGGATCGCTCTTGAACACCCCGGTGAACTGGGTGGTGATGGTGTCCACATGCCGATGGTGCACGCCGCGGGTGGTCATGCACTGGTGCTGGGCGTCGATCAGCACGGCCACGCCGGCCGGACGCAGGCTGTCGGTGATGGCGTCGGCGATCTGCTGGGTCATGGTCTCCTGGGTCTGGAGACGCTTGGCGAAGATCTCCACCACCCGGGCCAGCTTGGAGATGCCGACCACCCGGTTGGTGGGCATGTAGGCCACGAAGGCCTTGCCCAGGAAGGGGGCCATGTGGTGCTCGCAGTGGCTCTCCACCTCGATCCCGCGCAGCATGACGATGTCGTCATAGCCCTGGACGTCCTCGAAGGTCCGCGACAGCTCCTTGGCGGGATCGGCGCCATAGCCCTCGAACCATTCCGCATAGGCGTCCACCACCCGCTTGGGGGTGTCGATCACGCCTTCCCGGCGCGGGTCGTCGCCGGCCCAGGCGATCAGGGTGCGAACAGCGGCCATGGCCTCTTCGCGGGTCGGGCGGGCGACGGGGTCCAGGTCAGAGCCGACGATGGTCCGTTCAGGCGTGATGGCGTCCATGGGCTTGATGCGGGTCTTTCTGGTGCTGAGTTGCGCCGGAGCGAGGGCTCCGGAAATGACGCGTGCCACCGAGGTACGGCCGGGAAGCTTGAGCGGATGCGCCCCCTGTCTTCCCGCCCGGGCGATCTGTATATGGTTCCCTCAACCGAGCGGGCAACCGTTCCGCAGCGTCAGTATGGTCGATGTCCCTGAATCTCTATGACACCATGGCCCGCGAAAAGCGGCCCTTCGTCCCCGTCGATCCCAAGCGGGTGACGATGTATGTCTGCGGGCCGACGGTCTACAACTACGCCCATATCGGCAACGCCCGGCCGGTGGTGGTGTTCGACGTGCTGTTCCGCCTGCTGCGCCACACCTATGGCGCTGAGGCCGTGCTCTACGCCGCCAACGTCACCGACGTGGATGACAAGATCAACGCCAAGGCCCAGGCCGAGGGCGTCGAGATCGACGTGATCACCCAGCGCTATCTCGACATCTACAACCGCGACATGGCCACCCTGGGGGCCCTGGCCCCCACCTTCCAGCCGCGCGCCACCCAGACCATGGACGCGATCATCGCCATGATCGGCCGCCTGGTGGACAAGGGTGCGGCCTATGCCGCCGAGGGCCATGTGCTGTTCAGCACGGAGGCCTATCCCGACTATGGCCAGCTGTCGGGGCGCAGCCTGGACGACATGATCGCCGGCGCCCGGGTCGATGTGGCGCCCTATAAGCGCAACGCCGCCGACTTCGTCCTCTGGAAGCCGTCCAAGCCCGGCGAGCCGGTGTGGGAAAGCCCTTGGGGGCCGGGGCGGCCCGGCTGGCATATCGAATGCTCGGCCATGATCGAGCAGGCGCTCGGCCTGCCCATCGACATCCATGGGGGCGGCAACGACCTGATCTTCCCCCACCATGAAAACGAGCTGGCCCAGGGGGTCTGCGCCGCCCACGGCTGCGAGCCTGGCCACGGGGGCGACTATGCCCGCTACTGGATGCACAACGGCTTCCTGAACTTCGGCGCCGAGAAGATGTCCAAGAGCCTGGGCAATGTGGTGCTGGTCCATGACCTGGTGGCGCAGACGCCGGGCGAGGCGGTCCGCTGGGCCCTGCTGGTCGGCCATTATCGCGCGCCCCAGGAATGGTCCGGCGACCTGCTGGAGCAGGCGAGGAAATCCCTGGACCGGCTCTATGGCGCCCTGTGCCGCTGCGCCGAGGTGACCGCCAGCACGGACGCCCCGTCACCCAAGTTCCTGGCGGCCCTGGAGGACGACCTCAACACCGCCCAGGCCATGGCCGAACTGTTTGCGCTCGCCTCGACCATCGAGACCGGAACCGATGAGGCCCGCGCCCAGGCCAAGGGTGAGCTGCTGGCGTCCGGCGCCCTGATGGGCTTCCTGCAGGCCGACCCTGAGGCCTGGTTCCAGGGCGGCGCCGATCCGGAGCTCAAGGCCCGGGTCGAGGCCCTGATCGCTGAGCGGATCGCCGCGCGCGCCGCCAAGGATTGGCCACGGGCCGATGCGATCCGAGATGAACTGAACGCCCTCAATGTGGTTGTCATGGACTCCACAGACGGCGCCACCTGGCGGCTCAGGGAGCCGAACGCTTCGGAGGATTGAGCCATGATGGGCATGAACCGCAACACCAACGCCTTGAGCTCCACCCAACTGTCGCCGTCCTTCATGCCGGGCTTCGGATTCGGCAAGCGCAAGGGCGGCGGGGGTGA
This sequence comes from uncultured Caulobacteraceae bacterium, assembly GCA_937910255.1. Classification (GTDB taxonomy): domain Bacteria; phylum Pseudomonadota; class Alphaproteobacteria; order Caulobacterales; family Caulobacteraceae; genus Phenylobacterium. The sequence goes on from CALEOQ010000332.1 coordinate 12,362, forward strand.
TGGCGTCAAGGGTCTCAAGCTCGAACACCGGATCGGAGATCGGAAGAGCACACGTCTGAACTCCAGTCACGTCGTAATCTCGTATGCCGTCTTCTGCTTGAAAAAAAAAACAAGAAAAAAAAAAAAAAAAAGAAGTGCACGACGACAGAACGAAGACTCAGCTGTCTACCAGCGGCAAACACGAAGTACACA
>CALEOQ010000333.1 GCA_937910255.1 uncultured Caulobacteraceae bacterium
CAGCGTGCTCAGGGCAGACGTCGCATGTGTTATTGACTGACCGACCGTTTTTTTTCTCAATCCGAGTGCGCCATACGAGATTACGACGTGACTGGAGTTCAGACGTGTGCTCTTCCGCTCTCTTGCCCAGGCGCCCGGGGCAGGCTCGGGATGAGCACAGCAAAGCCAGCGGCGGCCAGCAGCTGGGGATTGGCGCTGTATCGGCCTATGCCGCGGCCAAGAGGATCTGGCGCGGTTGGATAGCTCGCCCCGGGATATGGGATCACCACCAAGGGCGGCTCCCCTCCCTCGCAGGCCGAACGTTTGAGCGCCTGGCCTGGGGGTAGAATGAGCCAATGGCGCACCGGCGCTCCATTGGGATCGAGGCCATGAATGGCTTCGGCCTTAGCAAAGTCGACGTGTTCAAAGGCTTGGTTGAGCCGCACGGCTTCGGCGCGGGTTTGGTCGAACCACTGGAGGCGCAAGGTCAGGGTTTGGGAGGGCGCGCGCCAGATCTCTGCAAGCCCCGCCTCGCTTACCGCGCGCGCTGTCACCTCGTCCGGTGCGGCGAGGGAGGTGAAGCGCTTGCCCATGAGGCTGCGCAAAACCGTCCTGGCTGGGCCATCGGAAGTGACAAACCAAGCCCCCTCAGGCAGCTGGTTCACCCGATGGCGGTTTGACAGACCCAGCCCAGGAGGCGGCGCCATGGCCAGGATGCGCGCGCCGCTGCGAGATGGAGGGCCGCTGGGCCCGATCTGATAGGCCTCATCGCCGGCCCGAACCAGGACGGCGCCTCCGGGGGCTGATCGCACGATGGGGTCGGGGGCTGAAGGTAGGCTTGCGGTGATGTTCTGAGGCCCAGACGCCGAGATCATCCACCAATCTGCCCGTCCGCCTTGGGCGGGTTCGGCCAGCACGAGGGGTGTGTCTTGCAGCCAAGCGGCTCGCGGAATGGCGTAACCCTCGCTCGTGCGCCCGACCACGGGCCGCAGCCCGCTCAGGGGCACAGGCGAAACCTTGTCCCAGGATAGGCGAAGATAGGTCGCTGGCGTGGGCCCCGATCTGCCGCGCTGCCCATGGACGAGCACCTCAGGACGGTTGGCGGCCCAAGCGATCAGATGGGTGTCGAGGTGGCAATCTGCGCAGGGCGTCGAGGTTGCGCCGCTGTCTAGGTCAACCATGACTAGGTTGCGCCTTCGCGAGGCGCTCGCGACCCTGAGCAGCTGGTCAGGCGGCGCCTGGAGGTCCTCGCCTAAGGCCATCACCGCGGCGAACCGGCCGTCAGGCGAAATCTCGAGGTCATAGATATCGGCCGCCAGCAAATCTGTCTGTTCGCCTGAGGGCAGATCGACCTGCACGAGCCGCCCTTGGGGCGCCTTGGGGCGGAGGGAAAGGTAGCGGCCGCTGCCAACCAGGTTGATCGCCGGCGTCCAGCCGGCTTCAGCTCGGGCCCAAAAGTCGCTCAGCGCCTGGCGCATCTCCCCGCCAATGCGCAACCGCAGGGGCGCCAAATGGTCGCCGCGCGCAGCCATCAATAGCTGGGACTCCGACCGCCAGACGATGGTCTGACCCAATAGGCCAAGTTCTGGGCCCACCCCGAGCCACGTCACCTCGCCGCTCAGAAGGTCACAGACCCCCGCCTCCCAGACTTGGCCGCGGAGACGCAACACGACCAACTGATCGCCGCTTGGGGAAAACGGGCCCGCGACCAAGCCATCGCCTGGAGCAGGCGCCCCGAGGGGTTCTGGCGGTCCGAGTTTCAAGCGGTCGAGGCTGTAGAGGCGGCTGCGCCGGTAGCCCGAGTAGACATCCTGGTTGAAGGGGCCAGCCTGAGTTTGGGGGCCGAGGCGCTCGAACACGAAGTGCCGACCATTTGGGCTAAAGCCCATCTGGCCAAACTCTTCAGCCCTTAGGAGATCATCGATTGTAAATGGCCTGCCCCAGGCCGGCGCGGCGAGCGCCACGCAGACGAGGGCCAGGCCCAGGCGGGCCAAACGCATGGAGATTGGCCCGTCACCAGCGACGGGTGAGCTGAAGCGCGACCGTGCGCCCCAACGGACTCGCATTGGCCGGGTCGTAGCCGACGCCTAGGGGGGAATCGTAGAAGGGGGGATCCTCATTGAAGAGGTTCTGCACCGAGAGCGCGACGTCTACGCCGTCCAGCCCATCAGGTCCGCTCGGCGACCATCGCACCTGGGCGTCAATTGGCGTCCAGGACTCAATCTTGGCGCCCGTTTCGCTGCGGTAGCTGTCGACATAGTTGAAGGTGGCGCTCAGGGCGAAGGCGCCCTTGGTCCAGCCGCCGGTTAGGCGACCGCGCAGGTCGACCGGCTGATTGGCGGTGTCGACCAACTGGACGGGCTGGGCGGTCGGCGTGAAGCGCCGCACATAGTCGGCCAGGTAGCTGATCGATCCATCAAGGGTGAACTGGTGCTCTCCCATCGCCCAGCGATAGCTGGCCTGTAGGTCCAGGCCGCGGACGACGACCTCGCCGGTATTGACGAAGCGGGCGTCGATGAGGGCGCGGTAGGCCTCCGGCGGGAAGAGGCCAATGTTCGAAGAGGTGGAGATCGCCATCACCGCCTTGACCCGCTCGACATCTTCGGGCTGCGAGGGATCAAGTCGCTCGACGAAGGGCCCATAGGCGCTGTTGGTGAGAGCGTTGGGAATGTCAGCCAAAACGGGTTGGCCAATCTGATCTTGGAACGCGATGTCAAACCAGCTGGCCGAGAGCGCAAGTCCCGGCAGGCTGTCTGGGTGATAGTCGAATCCGAAGCTCCAGGTCACCGCGGTCTCGGGCTCCAGATCAAGATTGCCGCCTGTCTGGACCAGGGCCAGGGTTTGGCTGGCGCCGGAGCCTACGAGCACCGGAGAGGCGTTCTGCAGTTGATAGAGCTCGGGCATGTTCGGCGCGCGAAATGAGGTGCCGTAGCTCCCGCGCACCTGCAGGCTAGGGATCGGCTTCCACAGGAGGCCGAGTTTGGGGTTGGTGGTTTGGCCAAAGTCCCCGTAGCGCTCAGTCCGGGCGGCCATCGATAGCTCAAGGCTATTGATGAGCGGGATCTGATGGGCGGCGCCAAGGAGTGGGACCCGCAGTTCGAGGAAGGCGGCTTCAATGGAGCGGGTGAAGGTGGTTCCACCGCTCTTCACCGGGATCGGCCCAGACACTAGGCTCGTGGTCTGCGGCTTGAACCGCTCCTGTCGAGCCTGAACGCCGAGCGCGGCCTTCAAGGGCCCGGCGGGCAGGTTCCAAAGCGGCCCGTCAGCCTTGGCGTCGAACGTCGTCACCGTGCTCAGGGTTTTCCCGCGGGTATAGCCCGAGCCAATATGGGCCAGCACCGCTGGGCCATTGGCGGAGCCATCCCCAAAAGGATTGAAGTAGCCGTCGGTCGCTGGTGAATAGGCGGTCCGCGGGTCATCAGCGATGGCGCCGACCGCTTCATTGACGAAGTGGCTATTGATGAGCCGCTCGGTGTCGCGACGGCCAATCTCCATGGCGCGGGCGCCATAGATGTCAGCGCGCCAGCCCTTGGGAAGGTCGATCTCCAACCCGGCGGCCAGGCCAATGCTCTCAGCTCGACCGTCGCTAAGCGAAGGCCCGACTTCATCGGAAAAGGCGTAGCCCACAGTGTGGGAGGTCGACCCGTTGGGCGAGACGAAGAAGGGGTTGTTCTGATTGACCGTGAAGACCGACACAGGCGCTGGCCGTGCGATCGTGTTGTCTCGGCGATTGTAGCGAGCCTCTCCCAGGAACTGGACGCGCGAACCAAGCTCTTGAGACAGGGAGAGATAGAGGTTGTGGCGCGTCTCCTCGGGGAGGGTGTCGCCGCCCAGGCGCTGGTTTTCCAGATTGGGGGCCCCGACGATAAAGTCCTGCGCCCGCAGGCCCACCCCGTTTTGGCCGGGCGGCACAGACCACCCCACCCGGTAGGCGCCGGCCGCTGCGTCAAACACCAGCAGATTGGCCGGGTGACTGTAGAAGGTCCGCCGGTCTGTGCCGCCGAGGCTACGCAGATCGCTCGTCGCAGTGACCTCGCGCTCCTCGGCGCGGAGCCCCCAGCGCCGTCCATACTCATAGGCCGCCACCAGGTCGCCGCTATCCCAGGAGAGCCCGTGGGCGTGGCTGGCCTGCAGCTCCTCAGCGCCGCCTTCGGTGGCCAGGCCCATTCGCAAGCGGCTCTCAGGGGCCTCTAGGCGTCTTTTCAGGTGCACATTGACCACGCCGCCGATGGCGTCGGAGCCATAGAGGGCTGAGGCGCCGTCCAGGAGGACATCGACCCTATCGACGATGGCGGTGGGAAGGGCTGAGACGTCAGCGAAATCCCCCTTGGTGCCAACACCTCCCATTCGACGACCATTGACCAGGACGAGGGTGGCCGAGGCGCCCAGACCGCGAAGATTGACGCCTGTGGCGGCGAGGTCATTTGTGCTGCGTCCATCGGAGCCGATCAGGGCGCTGGCTGGCGATCCAGAGCCGCTGAAATTCTGAGGTAGGGCGCTCAGGGCGTCGGCGAGCGAGCCGTGGCCGGCGCGGTCGATGGCGGTCCGATCAAACTGCAGAAGCGGCGAGGTCGGCGCCTCCTGGCCGCGAATGAGACTGCCGGTGATCACCAATTCTTCCACCATCGGAGGGCCCGCCTGCTCTGGGACGAGGGCGGGCGCCGCGGCCATAGGCGACGTTCCCGCGCGAGGTCTCAGGGCGCGCGCGCCTTGGGATGGCTTCGCCTCTTGGATTACAAAAACGCCGGGCGCGCTTTGCCGCGCAGTCAGCCCCGAGCCCGCTAAGAGCTGCGCTAGGGCCGCCTGAGCATCCAGCGGCCGACTGAGGCCGGGGCTCGTACGCCCCGCCACCGCCGCCGGCTCGTAGAGAAGCTGTTGCCCAGACTGCTCCGCATAGGCCTCCAAGGCCGCGGCTAGTCCCCCAGCCGGGATCTGAAAGGCGGCCGCCGCATTCGCGGCCAGACCAGATGTGAGCGCGCAGAGCGCAGCTGCGGCGAGGAAACGGGTTCTTGCGTTCAACACTTAAAATGCCCCTCAAGGATCCCCTACCTCGGCGCCAGCTATGATTGCGGCTGTCCCGAGCTGAGGGCCTATGGGGAGAGACGACGTGGGCGCCTGGACGCCCTAAGCACGTCGGAAAAAAAGTTGAGGCGCCAGCTCAACGGCTGGCGCGCAGAAGGATCTGCTTGTCGTCTCGTGCGGCGACCTCCAACCCAAAGAGATCCGTAATTGCTGCGATGAAGGCGTCGCTGTCGCCACTATCAAACTGGCCGCTCACCCGCGCCTCATTCAAGCTGGCTTCGGTTAGCCGGATTTGGGCGGGGCTGTAGCGGTTCACCTCGGCGATCGCCGCGCCGAGGGGAAGGTTGCGAAACACCAGTCGGCCGTTGGTCCAGGACGTGGCGAGTTTGACGTCAACGTCCTGCACCTCGCCCTCCTTGGCTCCAACCTTGATCTGCTGCCCAGGCTTAAGGTCCCAGGTCTGGCTCGCACCGGCGACGCGCACGCGGCCTTCGGCCAAGGTCACGATGGAAAGATCTGCGGCGCGCCGAACATCGAACTGCGTCCCGAGCGCTTGAACCTCGGCGGCGCCGGCGCGCACCTTGAACGGCCGGCTGGGATCGGGGGCGACTTCAAAATAGGCGCGCCCCTGTTCCAGGGTCACCCTGCGCGCGCTGTCATGATAGCGAACCCGGACACGGCTTTGGGTGTCGATACGGATCCGCGAGCCATCGCTAAGCCGCACCAATCGCTGCTCGCCCACACCGGTGTCGTAGGACTGGCCCACTAGTGAGGGCCAAGCCACCGCGAGTCCGGCAGCGAGCGCGACAACAAGCGCAAGCGCGGCAAGGCTGCGGCCTGACCTGAGCGTGTGCCCTGGCTGGGCGCGAGGTTTGCGGTTTAGGGCGTCCTGCTCGGCTTGGCGGATGTCTTCGTCATGGCGGAGCTTGCCGGCGCGCACCCAGAACGCCTCGATCTCGGCATAGGCGCCGGCATGGCGCTCGTCTCGACGCCAGTCGCGAAAGGCGCGCAGGGTGTCGGTGGAAATGGTGGTGTTATTCAGACGCGCATACCAGCCCGCCGCCTCGTCGCGGATGCGCTTTTCATCCTGGGCTGTGTCAGACATGACGTCACTCGCGAGCGCGGCGCCGAGGAGCGCCAAGAGACGGTTCGCCCCAACGTCAGGGATCAGCCGAACCTGGGGCTAGCCTGTGCGGTCGAGCGCAGGCGGGACTTGAACTTATAACTCGTCGTGGTTGCGGGAGCGAGGGGCAGCGGGCCCGCCTCGGAGGGTGGCGTAGAACCCCGCATCGGCGCCAACGCGCATGGCGCCCCCTCGTTAGATCCCGAGACCACAATCCCAGGGCGACCACGCTTTTTCAACAGGTTGCTCAGCGCGGCTGATTGACCTGAATGTTCCCCATATGTTCACGATCACTCATGAAGCCAGTTCGACCTTCTCCTCCTGCTCGATGACCTTCTTTCGGCCGGAGATCTCCAAGTGGACCCTGGCGGCTTGTGAAACGGAGGACCTGACTCTCGTGCCGCTCTGCCGGTTTTGCCGGAGGTGGGTCGCGGTGGTTTGGTCTCGCGTACCGACCGAGCTGAAGGACGACACGATTGCCGAAGCTGTGTCGCGCGGCGCCTTCCGGTGTCGCCGGTGCAAGGCTGTGAGCGGGACGCTTACGGTTACCGGCCCGACACCGTATGGACCCAAGACTGTATGGTCCACCGACGGCCCGAAGGATACCTGATGCGCACGCTCCTCGCCTTGTTGGCCCTCACCGCCTGCGCGCCTGCTTCGGCTGAAGTCGTGGACGGCGCCCGGATCTACATCACCGACGGCGACACGATCCGGCTACCCAACGGTGACCGGGTGCGCCTGGCTGGCATCGATACGGCCGAAATGCCGCCCCGGGCGGCCTGCGACCGGGAGGTGAAGCTGGCCCTAGACGCCAAGGCCCGGCTCCAGGCGCTCATCCGCAACGCCGACGAGGTGACGCTGCGCCGGCCGCCAGGCGAGCGCGACGCTGACCGGTACGGCCGGCTCCTGCGCGATGTGCTGGTGGACGGTCAGGACGCCGGCGCGATCCTGGTAGAGGAGGGCTTGGCGCAGGTCTGGCAGGGGCGAAAGGCCGAATGGTGCGCGAAGAGGTGACATCTTACGCGCCGCCAAGGAGGGCGGCGGCGGCCAGGGCGAAAACGATCAACGGGATCGCGATCACGCCCAGGCCAGTCGCATGCGCCTTGAACCACCCCCCTAGCTCGACAGACAGGGAGTTTTTTGGCGGCTCGGAGGAAGGTGGATCTCTCATACGAAGATCGTATATAAAATACACATTGTCGCCTAGCCAAAAATGTATCATATATACGGCATGAAGAATGGGCGCCTGGAAGCTGCGCATCGCTTGAAGGATGCGCGCGTGGCTCGCGGTTATGCGAGCGCTGCGGAAGCCGCAGAGGCGTTTGGCTGGAACCGCAACACCTACGCCTCAAATGAAAACGGCAACGCGCCTTACTCCTTTCGGAGCGCGCGGCGTTATGGCGAGGCCTTCGGCGTCAGCGCCGCCTGGCTATATGAGGGCCTAGGCACGCCAGAATCGGACGTGGCCGAGACGCCGACAGAGGCGACAGAGCGCCTCGTACCGATCGTCGGTCGCGTTGGCGCCGATCCGGAAGGCGTCGTGCTCTTTGCCACGGGTCAGACCGCCGGAGACCTGGCGCCGATCCCGCCCGGGGGCACCTCACGCGCGGTCGCTCTGCAGGTCGTAGGGCACTCGATGACCGGGCTCGCGGACAATGGTGGCCTGATCTATTTCGAGGATCAGCGCACCCCGCCTAGCGAAGACATGCTCGGCCATGTGGTGGTTGTGGAGATCGACACCGAAGAGGTTCTGGTCAAGCGCCTCCTTCGTGGTTCACGCAAGGGACGCTACGACTTGGAGAGCGTTGTTGGCCCCGTGCGGCACGACTGCAGGGTTCGGTGGGCGGCCCACATCACTGCGATTGTCCCGCCCTACCAGGCCCGACGCATCATCCGCTCTACCGCGGCGTAGACGAAGATGAGGCGGAGCAGCCTAACCCCGGCCACTACGTCGGAGGAGGATCACTCGTGCGGCTCGCGGGTCAGGCCCAGTGGCGCAGCGCGGCCTGCGTCAGGACCGCGACAGCGAGAGCCCAGGCGAAGCTGAGCAGGGTGCCGAGGATCACGTACTCGGTATGGGCGCGAAGGTGCGTCTGGTTGACGTCGCTGAAGCGCAGGATGGATTTGGCGGTCAGCAGCAGGCCGACGCCCTCGGGCTGGCCGATCAGGACCAGCAGTAGGATCAGGGCGCGTTCCAGCCAGCCGATGTACTGGCCCGCCTTCGGCAGGCCGCCGGCGCCGCTGTAAGCGGCGTAGCCGGCCATGGCCTTGCCGATCAGATGGCCGCCGGCCGGCACGGCCAGAATGAGGCCAGACAGCAGGGCGAGGGCGCCGAAGTAGATCGACTGGTGGGCGGCCGGAAGCTGACCCCAGGCGCCCTCAGCGATGGTGTGCGGGAACAGCGCTGTGGCGGCCATGATGGCGGCGAGGTGGACGGCCTGATCGATGATGAAGGGCCATACCGTGTCCTTCAGCAAGAAGGTCTTGATGATATCCATGACCAAATGGCTGACCACGATGATGGCCAGCACTGGCAAGCTGAAACCGCCGAGGGCGGCCATGGTCATCAGGGCCACCAGGACGATGTGGAGAGCCATGCCCCACCACCGCCTTTTGCGCGCGATGATCCAGTCCGTCTGCAGAACGAAGTCCGCGACGAGATGGGCGGCGAGCAGAGCGAGGAGGGTCTCGAGCATCAGGCGGCTGTCCCACAGGGACCTTGTATTCGAAGAAACAAGCTTTTTAGCTTGTATTCATAGAAACAAGCGTTTTGGCTTGTACCGGTCATCCCGCCGCCCCGACCCGCTTGGTCCAGTCGAGCCCCTCCACCCAGGCGACCGCCTCGGCCAGCACGCGATAGTCGGAGCTGACCAGGGCGTCGCTGACCCCCTGCTGAGTCATGCCGAGATTCCGCCCCATCTCGACCTGGGTCATTTCGCGCGGGTCCAGCGCTAGGCTGGCGATCAGCGCTTGCTTGGGCTTCCAGCGAGCGGCGACCGCGCCGCAGACCGCCAGTAGCGCATCCAGTGCGCCCATCGTCTCAGACGTGTCGCCGGTATCGGCCGCAAGAAGCCGCCAGGGCTCCATATTATCCAGCTTCCGGCCGGACCGGACGAAGGCGGCCCCAGTCGAAAGCGAGACCTGGCGTTCCACGTGCGCCGGCCCCAGGCCAACGGCGATCCGCGTGTCGGTCTGCGGCTTCATCGCCCTCAGCCGGGCGCGCAGATAAAGGGCCACGCGCAGGAACATCCGTGGGTCGCCGAGGGCCAGCTGCCAGGCGTCGCCGCGGAAGAACTCCGGGCCGCCGACAACCAGGCCCTCGCGCCACTCCGACACCGCGCGGGCGGCGTCGTCCATCGTGCGACGCACCTCACCTACCAGGTCCGGCGACATCTCGGTCGACTGGATCAGGTCGCCGGTAAGCACCGCATAGATCGCTGTCTTGGCCATTAGAGCCGGGGTCCTTCCGCTTCCCGCGTGCAGCGGAATGTCTCGCGTGTCTGGCGAGGCCCATCCGGACCCATCCGCCGCGTCATCATGCCGTCAAAGCGGTTGATCTCGGCGCGCCATTCGGCGGCCGGTCTGTCCGAACCGAAGCGGACCGTATAGGCCTGATCGGCCACGGTTAGCGATCCCGTGGGCGTCCCGGCGCCGTTGACCCATTTGATGTCGCGCGAGCCGGTGTCGAGTACGAGGATCATGGGCGTCCCGGCCGAGGCGTCAGCCACCGTCGACGTCGACGCGCAGCTCAGCTGAACCCGGGTCGGCGGATCGAGCGCGTCGAGTCGATCGCAGCCGGTCATGACGACTGCCGCGCTCGCCAGAACGGCTAAGCGCCCACTTCTCGCGGCTCGATTTTTCCAGCGCCCCATTCCGCGACACTAGCCCTTCGCCGCTACGGCGAAAACCGGCAAGCCAAGCCGCTCAGCGGCGCTGATCGGCCTGGCCCCGCCTTCATTTCGAGGGAAACTAGATTTGCCCAAAAAAGCGGAATCAGAGTTGTGAGCTGACCTTGCAAGCGTCGGAGGAACACGGGACATTCCAGAGGTGAAGACGAGCCTAGATCATCTCCCCGAGGCCAAGCGGCGCGAGCTTGCACGCGTCGTGGAAATCTTGTTCGCCGAGTTTGAAGACGCCCTCGTGGGCAAGAACGCCCCGCATCGAAAGCAGGGCCGGATCTTGAAGGTGATCCTGTTCGGCTCGTATGCGCGGGGCGACTGGGTGGACGACCCGATCGGCGGCTATACCTCGGACTATGACCTCTTGGTGGTGGTGAACCATGAGGAGCTCACCGAAACCCTGGAGTACTGGGCCAAGGCCGAAGACCATCTGGTGCGGGACTACAACCTCACCCGCAGGCTGACCGCGCCCGCCAACTTCATCGTCCATTCCCTCTGCGACGTGAACAAGCGCCTCAAGAAGGGCCGCCCCTTCTTCGTCGACATCGTCCGCGACGGCGTCGCGCTTTATGAGGCGCCGGACCAGCCCTTCGCGCGCTCCGAGCCGCTGTCGCCCGCTGAGGCGTTGAAGGAGGCGGAAGGATATTTTGAGCAGTGGTTCGTGAGCGCAAAGAGTTTTGGCCGCAACGCAGGGTACGCGATATGGGACCAGGATCCGAAGTTGGCGGCATTCTTGCTCCACCAATCAGCTGAGCGTTTTTATCATTGTGTCCTGCTGGTTCTGACGCTCTACAGCCCAAAGTCCCACAAGCTGAACTTTCTGCGGTCCCAGGCCGAGCGGCTGGCGCCGGAACTGATTGAGGCCTGGCCCAGGGACTCAAAGATGCAGCAGCGCTGCTTCGAGCTCCTGCGGCGGGCCTATGTGGATGCTCGCTATTCCCCGCACTACAAGATCAGCGCCGAGGAGCTGGCCTGGATTTCCAAACAAATCAAAGTACTCGAGGGTTTGGTGGAACAGGTCTGCGCCACCAGGCTCGCCGCGCTGCGCGAAGAGGCGGCGCAGAGCGCGCAGGGCGCCCGCAACTAGCGGCTGCATTCGGCTTGAGCGACGCGATTGGCCGCCCTACAACCGATGGCGTCGGGCGCCGCGACGCAGGACGTGATCCTTGAGCCGGGGGATGGGGCCGCAGCGCCCCGTCGGCGGCGGATCGCCACCAGATAGCGGGCCTCTTGCACAGAGGTTTCCAACGCTCGACCCCCATTCGCGCACACCTTCTGCTTGCGCCGTCATCCCCGATGATCAAAGATTCCCCTGCTGGCGCATCAGCGTTGGCAGGGGCGTGGAAACCCCTGTGCAAGGATGGGAACGACGCCGAGGCGCTGTGCTTGCGCCGCGGCGACACCCCCATGCATGGTCGCGGTTTTTGACGTCTCTCCTTAGACGAGGAGGCGCGTCATGGAGCATGATGAGGTCGATCAAAGCCGGCCGGGGGAGGGCGGCGCCCTTGAAGCGCTATACCGCCGCTATTCGGGTTGGCTGCGCGGCGCTTTGAGGCATCGCTTTGGAGCCGATGCCGCCGACGATATCGTCCAGGAAACCTATCTCAAGCTGGCGCAGTCTCGTCAGACCGAAGCCGTCGTTCACCCTAAGGCCTTGCTCTACCGGATCGCGGTGAACGCCGGCATCGACCGCCAACGTTACGCTCAGCGGCGATCGAGCGCAGGCCTTGCACTTGCCGCAGACCCGCGGGAGGCGGCTGACCATAGTGATTTGCTGATCCTGAAGGAGGTGGTGTTGGGGCTTCCGCCCATCTTCCGTGACGTCTTCGTCCTCAGCCGCTTCGCGGGGCTGACCTACGGCGAGATCGCCGACCGCATGGGCATTTCCGTAAAGACCGTGGAGTGGCGCATGTCGCGGGCGATCGTCCTGTGTGCGGCCTGTCTCGATGAGCGCGACCGCCCCCCGGGCGACGGCCTCGTCCCGTAAGAAGAATTGACAGAAGGCCAAGCGAAGGCGTCACCCATTGCCGCGGCCAGGTTCGGACCACTACGTCCTTGTCAGTAACGGTCGCGGCCTGGTGTCCTGTTCCCGCGAGCCAGGGCATCGAACGCCGCCTCACCAAGCCCAACCATCCTCGGGCCAACGCCCAAATCGAGCGGATGAACCGGACCCTCAAAGAAACCACCGTCACGCGCTACCATTACAACACCCACCGGCAGCTCGAAGATCACCTCGCCGCCTTCCTGAACGCCTACAACTTCGCTCGACGGCTAAAGATCCTACCGGGCCTCACGCCCTATGAAGCCTTCTGCAACGTCTGGGCTCACGAGCCTGACCGCTTCAAGCCCGAACCCATCCGCTTGCCCTCGGGACTGAACACCTAGCCCCCGTGATCGCATCGGCGGCGGTCGCGGTACGCGCGCTGGTGGCCATCTAGTAGCCAGTGTCCTATGAGTGTCCTATGATTGTCCGGGGGACAAATGGGCAAGCACTACACTGATCTAGACAGATCGGAAGAGCGTCGGTAGGGAAAGAGTGTAGATCTCGGTGGTCGCCGTACCATTAAAAAAAAAAAGCCACCACCCCCCCCCCCCCGGCGTCATCTTCACTGTCCGTCACGTCAGTGTCCGCTGCCACGCC
>CALEOQ010000334.1 GCA_937910255.1 uncultured Caulobacteraceae bacterium
GGGCTGCGCGGGCTGGAAGGCTAGCGTGCGACAGAGACTGACAGGTGTTGTGTGGGCGTGACGTCTAAGGGTGGGTGTGTTTTTTTTTTTTTAAGGAACCGGCGACCACCGAGATCTACACTCTTTCCCTACACGACGCTCTTCTGATCTCTCCAGGGTGGTGCGGCTCTTGACCTCGACCACCGCCAGAACCCGCCCCTTCTGGGCCAGCAAGTCGATCTCCCCCAGGCGGGTGCGCAGGCGAAAGCCCAGGATGCGATAGCCCTTGGCCATCAGCCAAAGGGCGGCCCAGGCCTCGGCCCGTCGCCCCGAACGCCGGGCCAGGGCGCCGCGAACCTGCCGCGCGGTCGTGCGGATCGACGGCTCTGGCGTGGTCACTCCGCCTGCTCCGCCTTAAGTTCCAGGGCGCGGCGATAGAGGTCCCGCCGCGACAGGCCCAGGGCCCGCGCGACCTCGCCGGCCGCCTCGGCCGGCTTCAACCGCGAGAGCGCCTCGGTGAGCGCCCGGTCGGCGTCGTCGGCCGTGGCTTCTTCCTCCCGGCCAGGCCCCACCAGGATCACGATCTCGCCCTTGGGCGCCGCCAGGCTGGGATCGGCGGCCAGCACGTCCAGGGGGCCGCGCACCACCGTTTCATAGAGCTTGGTCAGTTCGCGGCAGACCACCGCCTCGCGGGGGCCGAACACCTGCGCCATGTCGGCCAGGCTATCGCCCAGGCGAGAGGCGCCTTCGAAGAAGACCAGGGTCGCCCGGATGCCGGCCACCTCCTGCAGGAAGGCGCGTCGTCCGGCGGTCTTGGGGGGTGGAAAGCCGGCGAACAGGATGCGGTCGGACGGCAGGCCGGCCACCGACAGCCCCGCCAGCAGGGCCGAGGCCCCGGGGATGGGATGGATGGGAAAGCCGGCCGCGGCCACCTCGCGCACCAGACGGTAGCCGGGATCTGAGATCAGCGGCGTGCCCGCGTCCGAAACCAGGGCCACCCGCCCCCCCTGCTCCAGCACCGCCAGAGCCTTGGGCCGCGCCCGCTCGGCGGCGTGCTCGTCATGCCGCTCCATGCGGCCGGAAATCTTGAAGGCCGCCAGCAGCTTGCCGGTCACCCGGGTATCCTCGGCCAGGATCAGGTCAGCGGCCGACAGCACGTCCAGGGCGCGCAGGGTGATATCGCGAAGGTTGCCGATCGGCGTCGCCACAACATAGAGCCCTGGCGACAGGGGCTGGTCGGACAGGGGCGGCGGAGCGACAGGATGAGCCATGGGGAGCAGGGTTCGCCGGTCGGAAGCAGCAAGGCAAGCGTCGCCGTCAGACCAGCAGCCGTCGGGTCACATGGTCAAGCACCAGCCGTCCCTCCGGGGTGACTGACAACTTAAAGTTGTTATCCCGCAATAGCCCCTCCGCCACAAGGGTTTTGACCCGGTTGTGGGTCGGCGATAGACCCAAAGCAGGCACCTCATGATAGGCGACGCCCGCCTCGATCCTCAGCCCGCTCAGGATCCGCTCCTCGGCCGCCGCCTCGGCGGAAAGCGGTTCAAGGTCTGGAAAGCCGCGACCTGATTCGGCCACCGCGCCGATATAGGCGGCGGGCCGCGCCTGGGCCTCCGTGGCGTGGCGAGCACCCTCCAGGGTGATGCGTCCGTGGGCGCCGGGGCCGACGCCCACATAGTCCCAGCCCCGCCAGTAGACGAGATTGTGCCGCGAGCGCGCCGCCTCGCCCCGGGCGTGGTTGGACACCTCATAGGCCTCGAAACCCGCGGCGGTGAGCACCGCCTGGGTGGTCTCGAAGAGCACGGCGGCGGCCTCATTGTCCGGCGGGATCAGCTGGCCGCGGCGCACCGCCCGGTCGAAGGCGGTCCCGGCCTCAATGGTCAGCTGGTAGGGCGAAATGTGCTCGACGCCGTAGCTCAGGGCGTCTTCCAGCTCGGCCGCCCAGGCCTGCGGCGTCTGACCAGGGCGGGCATAGATCAGATCCAGGGACACCCGGCCAAACGCCTGGGCGGCGACCTCCAGGGCCCGGCGGGCGGTCGCCGCATCATGATCACGGCCCAGGAACCGGAGGGCCTCGTCGTCGAGGGCCTGGACGCCGAGGGACAGCCGCCCCACCCCGGCCTGGGCCAGGGCTGCGAACCTCTGGGTCTCGCCATCGGTGGGGTTGGCCTCCAGGCTGACCTCCAGGTCGGCCGCCGGGGTCCAGAGCCGCCGGGCGGTCTCCAGGATCAGGGCCACGGCCTCAGGGTCCATCAGCGACGGCGTCCCCCCGCCGAAGAAGACCGACACCAGGGTGCGCGGCCCCGTCAACGCCGCCTGGGCGGTCAGGTCCTGGACGATGGCGGCGACCAGGGCGGCCTGTTCATCGCCCCGGCCGCGGTCGCGATAGACGTTGAAGTCACAATAGGGGCAGATCCGGGCGCAATAGGGCCAGTGGACATAGACCCCCAGGGGCGGCGGCCCGGACTGGGTCAAAGCAGGGCGGCCCTGAGCTTGGCGAAGGCCTGCGCCCGGTGGCTCATGGCGTCCTTGGCCGCAGGCTCCATCTCGCCAAAGGTCAGGGCGCCGCCTTGCGGCGTGAAGATCGGGTCATAGCCGAACCCCCGTTGGCCAAGCCCCGGGAACGTCAGCTGGCCGTCCACCCGTCCCTCGACCACCAGGGCCGGCCCCTCGTCGGGCCAGGCGACGGCCAGGGCGCAGGTGAACCAGGCGGCGCGGTCTTCGAGCCCGGTGGCCTGTAGCCGTTCCTCGACCTTGGCCATGGCCAGGCCGAAGTCCTTGTCCGGCCCGGCCCAGCGGGCGGAATAGACGCCGGGGGCGCCGTCCAGGGCGCGGACGCTCAACCCGGAATCATCGGCCAGGGCGATCAGGCCCGAGCCGCGGGCGGCGGCGCGGGCCTTCAGCAGGGCGTTGCCGACGAAGGTGGTCTCGGTCTCCTCGGGCTCGGGCAGGCCAAGCTCGCCGGCGGTGACCAGGTCGAAGCGGTTTTCCAGGATCGCCGCCAGCTCCCGCGCCTTGCCGGGATTGTGGGTGGCGACCACCAGCCGGGCGCCGGGGTCGAGCTTCAGGGCCATGGCCGTCCTTTCCAGATGAGGCCGCGGAGCATAGGCGCCCATCGGCGCCCTCGCAAACGCCCGCGCCGGGCGCCGGACAGCGCCTCTGCACATGAACGATCGGTTACTTCGTTACGCCGATTTAATATCGTTTTTCGATAATTTCCTTGATCGAAAAACGGCATGCCCATATCGAATACCGACATGGAGCCAAGGCGCTCCGCCACACCTTCCCGCCGCAAGGCGGCACGCAAGAACCTGGAGATTTGACGATGAACACCTTCCGCGCGTCCAACGCCTTCGACCGCCTCGCCCTGGCCTGCGCCGTCTGCCTCGCCGCCCTGCCAATCCTGACCGTGGTGGCCGGCGCCTCGATCCTCTAGTCTGACACCATCGGGCCAATCCAAGGGGGGCGTAGTCATGCGGGCGCTGGGGCCAGGCTCGGTTTCGAGCTTTCTGAAAATCATCCTCGACGTGGTCTTCGTGGCCCTTTGGATCGGGGTCAGCGTCGCGGGCGTCCTGATGCTGGCGGCCCTGCTCTTCTCGTTCAATCCCGACCTGCTGGCCGACATCTCGGTCACGGCCGGGGGCGAGGAGGTGGTCAATCGCGGGCCCGTGGTGGCCGTGGGCCTGATGGCGGCGGCCGTCTATATGGGCGGGGTGCTGGTGATCGTCGCCCAGCTGCGGCGCATCTTCGCCACCCTGACCGCCGGCGACCCGTTCCATCCGGACAATGTCCGGCGCCTGCGGGTGGTGGGCCTGATCCTGGCGGGCCTGGAGCTCGGCCGTTACGCCTTCTGGGCGCTATCGACCTGGATCCTGCCGGCCTCGGAGGCCGTCGAGCCCACGCTCAGCCTGACCGCCTGGTTCTCCGTGCTGGTGGTCTTCGTGCTGGCCGAGGTGTTTCGCGAAGGCGCCCGCCTGCGCCGCGAAGCCGAACTGACCATCTGAGGAGCCGACCGTGCCGATCCGAGTGCTTCTCGACCGCGTGCTGCTGGAGCGACGCATGTCGCTCACCGAACTGGCCGACCGGGTGGGCGTGACCATCGCCAACCTGTCGATCCTCAAGACCGGCAAGGCCCGGGCGGTGCGCTTCTCCACCCTGGCGGCCCTGTGCCGCGAGCTCGACTGCCAGCCGGGCGACATCCTGCACTACGAGCCTGGCCCCGCCGACGAGGGCTTCGAGGACGACGAAGAGACCTGAGCGCCGGATCGTGTTGCATCGCCACAACACACTCACGTGATATTGCGTCACGGCCGTCAGAAATTTGCCGACCGCCGTTGCGGGGCTGAGGGTCTGGCCCTATATGCGATGCAACATTGTTGCACTGCACACTGAAAGGGGCAGAACATGTTCGCCAAGCTCCAACGTCTGATCGCCCGCTTCATGGCGCCGCTGGCCTATGAACTCGGTCGCATCCCGGCCACCGCTCAGCGGAACCTGCTGATCGGTTTCTAAGCCAGGCGCTCTCTCCAGAGCCCGACCCAAGATAGAAGAACGGCCGGATGCGCACCCCGCATCCGGCCGTTCTGCGTTTCAGCGTGGGCGACGGCGCGGCGCCACCTACTCCCCGTCATGTCGGGCCCTCCCCCGACCATCCATGAACACCGAGCCAGCCGCCGTGCGCATGGACCCTCGGATCAAGTCCGAGGGTGACGAGCGTGGAGTGGCAAGGATGCGCGCGCCCCAAAGACCTGCGCCTCAGCGGGCGACAGCGGCCCGCTGCATCTCGAACAGTTCGCCCATGCCCTTGCGGGCCAGGCCGAACAGGGCCTCGAACTCGGCCTGGGTGAAGCCGCGCTTCTCGCCGGTCGCCTGGATCTCGACGATGTCGCCGGCCCCGGTCAGCACGAAGTTGGCGTCGGCCTCGGCGTCGGAATCCTCCTCATAGTCCAGGTCCAGAACCGGCAGGTCCTGGTGAACGCCGCAGCTGACGGCCGCCACCTGGTCGAGAATCGGATCGGCGGTGATGACGCCCTCGTCCATCAGGTAGCGGGTGGCCAGCCGCAGGGCGACCCAGGCGCCGGTGATCGAGGCGGTCCGCGTGCCGCCATCGGCCTGGATCACGTCGCAGTCGATGGAGATCTGCCGTTCCCCAAGGGCCTTCATGTCCGTGATGGCCCGCAGGGAGCGGCCGATCAGGCGCTGGATCTCCTGGGTGCGGCCCGACTGCTTGCCCTGAGCGGCCTCACGGCGCCCCCGGGTGTGGGTGGCGCGGGGCAGCATGCCGTACTCCGCCGTCACCCAGCCCTGGCCGCGGCCGCGCAGGAAGGGGGGCACGCCCTCCTCCAGGCTGGCGGTGACCAGCACCTTGGTGTGGCCGAAGCTGACCAGGCAGGAGCCTTCGGCATAGCGGTTCACCCCGGTCTCCAGGGTGACGGCGCGCAGCATGTCGGGGGCGCGTTGCGAGGGGCGCATGGCGAGAACCTTTCCTGAGGTCGTGTCGGACGTGGTATCGAGGCCGCACGGGCGCGGCGTGACTTGCACGGACGTGGCGCGCGCTTATCCTAAAAACCGACCGGCCCGTCCATGGGCCGCCCGCAACTCGCTCACATCACACAAGGCCCTGGCCGCCGATCGTGACCACACCACTGCTCTCCCGCGGGCCCTCGCTCGCCGAACTGGACGAGCGGGCGCGCGACATCTTCCGCCGCATCGTCGAGAGCTATCTCGACACCGGCGAGCCGGTGGGCTCGCGCACCCTCTCCCGCGGCGGGGTCTCCCTCTCGCCCGCCTCCATCCGCAACACCATGCAGGACCTGACCCAGCTGGGCCTGCTGGGGGCGCCGCACATCAGCGCCGGGCGATTGCCGACCCATGCGGGCCTGCGCCTGTTCGTCGACGGCCTGCTGGAGGTCGGCGATGTGGGGGAGGATGAGCGGCGGCTGATCGAGACGCGCCTGCGGGTGCAGGGCCGCAGCTTCGAAGAAGCGCTGAACGAGGCGTCCTCCCTGCTGTCGGGTCTGGCCGGCGGGGCCGGCGTGGTGGTGACCCCGGTGCGCGACGCCGAGGTCAAGCATGTGGAGTTCGTGGCGCTGGGCGGCGACCAGGCCCTGGCGGTCATGGTCTTCGAGGATGGGGTGGTGGAGAATCGCCTGATGGCGCTGGGCGCCGGCGTCACGCCCTCGTCCCTGCAGGAGGCCTCGAACTTCCTCAACACCAAGCTGCGCGGCAAGACCCTGGACGACGCCCGCAGCGAGGTGAGCCTCGACCTGGACCGCTCCCGCCGCGAGCTCGACACCAAGGCCGCCCGGCTGGTGGAGGACGGCCTGGCCGCCTGGGGCGGGGGCGAAGGCTCCGACCGCGCCCTGATCGTGCGGGGCCGGGCCAATCTGCTGGGCGACCGTGAAGCGCTGGAGGACCTGGAGCGGGTCCGGATGCTGTTCGACGATCTGGAGCAGAAGGAGCAGCTGATCGGCCTGCTGGACGGGGTGCGCGAGGCTCAAGGGGTGCGCATTTTCATCGGCGCCGAAACGCGACTCTTCTCGCTTTCGGGTTCCTCCGTCATCGCCGCACCCTATATGACGGGCCGACAGAAGGTGCTGGGCGCGATCGGGGTGATCGGCCCGACCCGCCTGAACTACGCCCGGATCATTCCGTTGGTGGACTACACCGCCAAGGTTCTGGGCCAGGTGATGAACGCGTAAGGAAAAGAAGCATGTCCGACGATCACACGCCGGCCGAAACTGAAGCCGTCGCCGACGCCGCCATCGAGATGATGGAGGCCCTGAAGGCCGAGAACGCCTCCCTCAAGGAGCAGGTGCTCCGCTTCGCCGCCGAGGCCGAGAACACCAAGCGCCGGGCCGAGCGCGAGGCCAATGACGCGCGGGCCTACGCCATCCAGAAGTTCGCCCGCGATCTGTTGAGCGCCGCCGACAGCCTGTCGCGGGCCACCGCCGCGGCGCCCGCCGATCTCGACGACCCGGCGGTGAAGAACTTCGTCCTCGGCGTCGAGATGACCGAGAAGGCCCTGCAGAGCGCCTTCGAGGGCAATGGCCTGAAGAAGATCGACCCGCCCCGCGGCGAGAAGTTCGACCCCCACAAGCACCAGGCGATGATGGAGCAGGCCGCCGAGGACATCGGCGCCGGCGGCGTCCTGCAGGTGCTGCAGACCGGCTATGAGCTGTTTGGCCGCATCGTGCGCCCGGCCATGGTGGTCGTGGCGGCCAAGGGCTCCGGCCCGGAGACCAGCGCCCCGCAGGGCGATGGCGCAGGCGGCAATCCCTATGCGGCCGACGACAGCGGCGAGGCCGGCGGCGCGGTGGACACCAAGGCCTGATCCGATAAGCCCCTGGCGCAGTCGCCAGGGGCTTTCGCCTGCCCAGCAAATGAGTAAAGTCCCAAGTCCCTTCCATCGGGGGGCGCCGGGGAATCGCCCTTCCGGCGCATGGAGGTTCGGACCGCAACATGAAGCTTACCATCGAACGGGCGGCGCTCCTGAAGGCGCTGGGTCACGTGCAGAGCGCCGTCGAGCGCCGCAACACCATCCCGATCCTGTCCAATGTGCTGCTCTCGGCCGAGGGCGATCGGCTGAGCTTCTCGGCCACGGACCTGGACCTGGAAATCATCGACGAGGCCCTGGCCCAGGTCGATCAGCCCGGTCAGATCACGGCGCCGGCCCACACCCTCTATGAGATCGTGCGCAAGCTGCCCGAGGGGGCCGACGTCTCCCTGAGCTTCACCGGCGAGGACCCCCGCCTGACGGTCCAGGCCGGGCGTTCGCGGTTCAACCTGCCGGTGCTGCCGGCTGGGGACTTCCCGGTCATGTCGGCCGAGGGCCTGTCGGCCCGCATCGGCGTGGATGTGAACGAACTCATCCGCCTGATCGACAAGACGCGGTTCGCCATCTCCACCGAGGAGACCCGCTACTATCTCAACGGGCTCTATCTGCACGTGGTCAATGACGGCGGCATCCAGAAGCTGCGCGCCGTGGCCACCGACGGCCATCGCTTGGCGCTGGCCGAAATGCCCGCCCCGGAAGGCTCGGTGGGCGCGCCCGGCGTGATCGTGCCGCGCAAGACCATCGGCGAGGCGCGCCGCCTGCTGGACGACGCCGGCGAGCAGATCGACCTGCAGCTGTCGCCCCAGAAGGTGCGTTTCGAGCTGGGCGCCACGGCGCTGACCTCCAAGGTCATCGACGGCTCCTTCCCCGACTATGGCCGCGTGATCCCCAAGGACAACGACCGCATCCTGCGGGTGGACAACAAGCTGTTCGCCAAGGCCGTCGACCGGGTGGCCACCATCTCGGCGGAGAAGAGCCGCTCGGTGCGCATGGCCATCGAGCCCGGCCGCATCATCCTGACGGTCCGCAACATGGAGGCCGGCCAGGCGGTCGAGGAGATCGAGGCCGACTATTCCGGCGAGTCCTTCGAACTGTCCTTCAACGCCCGCTACATCCTGGACGTCACCGACCAGATCACCGCGCCGGAGGCCGAGTTCCGCTTCGGCGGCCCCAACGATCCGGCCCTGGTGCTCGATCCGAGCGACGGCGACGTCCAGTATGTGCTGATGCCCCTGCGGGTCTAGAGCGCGTTCCGATAAGTGGACACCGGTTATCGGATCAGAACGCGCTCAAGTTTCAGGCTCTAGGCTTCGGCCTCGGCCCGAAGACGCCGGGCCGCCTCGACCATGGCGGCCACGGCGGGCTTCACCTCGGCCCAGCCGCGGGTCTTCAGGCCGCAGTCGGGATTGACCCACAGCTGATCGGCCGACAGCCGCTGGCCCGCCAGGCGCAGCAGGTCGGCCATCTCGCCAACCGACGGCACACGGGGCGAGTGGATGTCATAGAGGCCCGGCCCGATCTGGGCGAAATAGCGATAGTCCGCAAAGGCCTCGAGCAGCTCCATCTGAGACCGCGCGGTCTCGATGGAGATGACATCGGCGTCCATCTGGCCGATGGCGCCGATGATCTCGTTGAACTCCGAATAGCACATATGGGTGTGGACCTGGGTCGCAGGCCCCGCCACCGCGGCGCTGAGCCGGAAACAGGCCACCGTCCACTCCAGATGCGCCGCCTGCTGCGCCTTGCGAAGCGGCAGGCCTTCGCGCAGGGCCGCCTCGTCGATCTGGATGATCACGGCGCCGGCCGCCTCGAGGTCGGCCACCTCGTCGCGGATGGCCAGCGCGATCTGGCGGCAGGTCTCCTGGCGGGGCATGTCGTCGCGGACGAAGGACCACTGCAGGATGGTCACCGGCCCGGTCAGCATCCCCTTCACCGGCCGGCGCGTCAGGGACTGGGCGTAGCGCCACCAGTCCACGGTCATCGGACGCGGCCTGGCCACATCCCCATAGATGATCGGCGGGCGCACGCAGCGCGAGCCATAGGACTGCACCCAGGCATACTCGGTGAAGGCGAAGCCCGACAGCTGCTCGCCGAAATACTGCACCATGTCGTTGCGCTCGAACTCCCCATGCACCAGCACGTCGAGCCCGACGCTTTCCTGCCAACGGATCGCCATGCGGGTCTCGTCCTCCAGGAAGGCCTGGTAGGCGCCGGGCTCGAGACGTCCGCGAGCCTGGTCGGCGCGAGCCTTGCGCACCGCCTGGGTCTGGGGAAAGGAGCCGATGGTGGTGGTCGGGTAGGCCGGCAGGTTCAAAACCTTCGCCTGCAGGGCCAGGCGTTCGGCCACCGGCGCGGCCCGGCCGGTCATCTGCGGCGTCACCGCCGCCATGCGGGCCTGGACCGCCAGGTCGCGGACCTTGGGCGAGGCCCGGCGGGCGGCCAGGGCGGCGTCGGAGGCGGCCAGGGCCTCGGCCACGGCGCCGCGGCCCTCGTTCAGGGCGCGGGCCAGGATGGCCAGCTCCTCCAGCTTCTGCACGCCAAAGGCCAGCCAGCTGGCGACCTCGGGATCGAGCTTGGCCTCGGCGGTCAGGTCGAGGGGCGCGTGCAGCAGGGAGCAGGACGGCGCCAGCAGAACGCGCCGGCCGCTGGCGACCACCGGCTCCAGCCGGTCCAGCAGGGCGGTGAGATCGGCCCGCCAGATGTTGCGCCCATCCACCACGCCCAGCGACAGCACGAGATCGGCGGGCGCCTTGGCCAGCGCCTGGTCCAGATCGCCCGGCCCCCGCACCAGGTCCAGATGCAGCCCTGCCACAGGCAGGGACAGGGCCAGGTCGAGATTGTCGTCCAGGCCTGCGAAATAGGGGGTGAGCATCAGCTTCAGCCCCGGCGCGGCCTCCCCCAGGGCTCCATAGGCGCGGGCGAAGGCGGCGCGGTCCTTGTCGTCGAGGTCCAGCGCCAGGGCCGGCTCGTCCATCTGCACCCAGTCGGCGCCGGCCGCCGCCAGCCGCCGCAGGATCTCGCCATAGACCGGCAGCAGCGCGTCCAGCAGGTCGCGAGGGTCCGACCCGTCCCGGGCCTTGGCCAGCTTCAGCCAGGTCACCGGGCCGATCAGCACCGGCCGGGTGTGGCGGCCCTGGGCGCGGGCCTCGAGGAACTCATCCACCGGCTTGGTTGAACCAAGCGCGAAGGTCTGGCCGGCGGCCAGTTCAGGGGCCAGGTAGTGATAGTTGGTGTCGAACCACTTGGTCATTTCGCAGGCCGTGGCGTCCTGGCCGCAGCAGCCGGTCTCCTGCTCGCCCGACCGGGCCCCCCGGGCCATGGCGAAATAGAGCGCCAGCCCCTGAGCGCCTGTGAAGCGCGGCGGGACGGCGCCGACCATCAAGGTGGCGTCGAGCACCTGGTCGTAGAGGGAGAAATCGTTGCTCGGCAGGATGTCGACCCCCAGCTCAGCCTGGCGGGTCCAGCCCTCGCGGCGAAGGTCAGCGGCGGTCTGCAGGAGGCCCGCCTGGTCGAGGCGGCCGGACCAGAAGCGTTCGAGGGCCGTCTTGAGCTGGCGGCGGGGGCCGATGCGGGGAAAGCCGAGATTGGCGACCAGGACGGATGGGGTGGCGGGCATGGGATCTCCTTCGCCGGCGCAGGACGCGCAGGCGGGATTTGAGGGCTGGGATCTGGAGGCGGGTCTGGGGAGCGCGGGCCGACGGCTTAGGTGCGCCGACGGCCCCATCGCATTCGACGTGGGGTCAGGATCAGCTTCGGCTCTGGCGAAGGCGCCATGGCGGCCTCCCGTTCAGGTCAAGGACAGGACGGAGGCTTTGCGGCAGGCGCGGACGGGCGCAGGGATCGCCGCGAGACGGGAGTCCGGGCGTGCGCACGATGCGACCCGCCGGGACCCCCCGCCCGAGGACGTTATCTGACGCGGCAGGTCTCCTGGCTCACGGGTCGAAGCGGCTGTCTGGCCTTCCCGACGGGGTTTCCGTCAGTGACACGATCGACAGCCGCTCGCCGCTTACAGTTGCGGGGACAGCTCCGGAGTCGGGGCATGGCAAGACCCTCACCGGATTCCCTCTTAGCTCCGGGCCCGAAGGCCCGCAGAACCGCGACCCTGTCACCTAAGCCAAGGGGGGAAGCTGCGTCAAGGGTCACATAAAGATATCCTTATGTGATTATGCGTCGCACCCGACCGGAGGCTTCGCCCCGGACGCGGAAACCGGCTATGAGCCGTACGTGATCCCCGCCGCCCTCACCCGCCTGACCCTCACCGACTTCCGCTCCTATGTCCGCGCCGAGCTGGAGATGGACGGCCGTCCGGTCGTCCTGGCCGGACCCAATGGGGCGGGCAAGACCAACCTGCTGGAGGCGGTCTCCCTGCTGACGGCCGGACGCGGCCTGCGCGGCGCGCCCATGGCCGAGATCGGCCGCCGCCTGCCCGGCGGGCCCCGCGGGCGGGCCTGGGCCGTGGCCGCAGAGATCCGCCTGGGCGAGGAGACCCTGAAGGTCGGCACCGGGGTGGAGGCGGCCGGCGCGGCCCGGCGCACCGTGCGGCTGGAGGGTGAGACCGTGACGCCGGGACGGCTGTCGGACCTGCAGCGCCAGGTCTGGCTGACCCCGGCCCAGGATCGCCTGTTCCTGGAGGGCGCCGCCGAGCGCCGAAGGTTCTTCGACCGCCTGGTCTATGCCGCCCGCCCCGGCCACGCCGCCCAGGCCAGCGCCTACGAAAGGGCCCAGCGCGAGCGCATGCGCCTGCTGACCGACGGGCCGAACGACCCCGCCTGGCTCGCCGCCCTGGAGGCGCGGATGGGCCTGGCCGGCGCGCAGATGGCCAGCGCCCGGGCCGCCAGCCTGGCTGACCTGCAGGCCGAGATCGACAGCCGCGGCGAACGTCCCTTCCCCCAGGCGCGGCTCAGCCTCACCGGCGAGTGGGAGCAGATGGCCAGGGACGGCGTCGAGACCGCAGAGATCGAGGCGCGCCTGGTCGCCGCCCTGGCGTCGGTGCGGGAGCGCGACGCCAACGCTGGCCGCGCCCTGACCGGCCCGCACCGGGGGGACCTGGCCGTCATCCATCTGGAGAAGGACCGCCCGGCCGCCGAATGCTCCACCGGCGAGCAGAAGGCCCTGATCCTGAACCTGGTCCTGGCCCAGGCGGCGAGACTTTCGCGTGCAGAATCAGCCCCAAACCCTATATTGTTACTGGATGAAGTCGCTGCACACCTGGACCGCCGACGGCGAGGGGCCCTGTTCGACGAAATCGAGGCGCTCGGCCTGCAGGCATTCCTGACCGGAACCGACGAGCACCTGTTCGAAGACCTTCG
>CALEOQ010000335.1 GCA_937910255.1 uncultured Caulobacteraceae bacterium
CCGTGTACCTCATGTCTTATTTAAAACGTCGCACTTCAGCCTTGGTTAATCACGCTAGCATCATAGTTGCGATGCGATTCGAAGCGATCATACCGCTCTCGGGTCGTCGCCGGGCCGGCTTCCGGCCTGCAGGTTCGAGTTGGACGGAGTGCATGGCGCTGCGTTTGTGGTCCTGGCGGGGTCCCCCCGCAACCGATGTCCCGGCCACGGTCGGGTACGGGCCGCCTCCCGGGCGCGTCGCCTGCCCCTCTTCCTTCTTTTCGTCCTCCCCGAGGGGCGGTCCGTGCAGGACTCGCCCCTTTTTCATGCCCCTATGGAGGCTTTGATGACCAAGCGAGCCCTGAAGCGACAGCTGCGCGAAGGCGCCTTCGACGCCGAGCAGTTCGATGATTCAAAAATCCGCCGCCTGCCCATCGAACGCGGCTGGTCGCCGCTGGGCGTGGCCGAGGAAGGTCGTGAGCAGGGATATCTGAAGACGATCAAGGCCAAGTCGCCTGGCCAGGAGGAACTGATCGCCGCCATCGACGCCAAGAACCTGGTCCTGGCCCTGGGTCCGGCCGGCACCGGCAAGACCTATCTGGCCATCGCCAAGGCCGTCGAAGCCCTTGAGGCCGGACGTGTCGGCCGTATCGTCCTGTCGCGCCCGGCCGTGGAGGCCGGTGAATCCATCGGCTTCCTGCCGGGCGAGATGGAGGACAAGCTCGCCCCCTATCTCCGCCCTCTCTATGACGCCCTCTCCGACCGGCTGTCGATGAAACGGGTCCGCTCGCTGATGGCCGAGGGCGCCATCGAGATCGCGCCCGTGGGCTTCATGCGCGGCCGCACCCTCAACAACGCCTTCGTGGTCATCGATGAGGCCCAGAACTGCACCTATGTGCAGCTCAAGATGCTGCTCACCCGCCTGGGCTGGCACTCCACCATGGTGGTCACCGGCGACCCGGCCCAGTCGGACCTGCTGCCGGAGCTCTCAGGCCTGGGGCCAGTGGCCGAGAAGCTGGACACCGTCGGCAACATCGCCGTGGTCCGCCTGAAGGACCGCGACATTGTCCGCCACCCGCTGGTCGCCGAGATGCTGGGCGTCCTCTGAGGCAGGTCGGGGCCGGGCGGACCGCCGAGCCGCCCGGCCCTATCTGTTCATCGCTGCGGCCAGACCGCTCTTAAGGAAGGCGAGCGCCGCCTCTCGAGTGGTCTCAGGCGGACGCCCCACCAGTTCGGCGAGCGAGCGACCGATCAGGCCGACTCCCATGGCCAGGGAGACGGCCACCAGGATCAGGTTGGTCGCCCGCTCTGGATCGACCCCCTTCTGGGCCATGGGACCGGAAATGACCTCGGCGACGGCTTCGCGCACCAGGGTCAGGCGGCGGGTCTCGCCGGTCAGTTCAAGCCAGGCGGCCAGGCGGGCGCCGCCGGCGGACTCGAAGGCGTCGAACAGGACCTGGCCGACCCCCTCCAGCTGCGCCTCCGGATCGTCAGGTCGCTCAGCCTCCAGCACGCGGGCCACCAATTGGCGGATCATGGCCTCGGCAAGGGCGGTTTGAACTCCGTCGATAGAGCCGAAGTGGTGCAGGACCGTGGCGTGGGAGACGCCAGCACCCTGGGCCACCTCCACCAGCTTCAGCCCCTGCGGCCCCCGCTCCAGCAGCAGGCGCTCGGCCGACAGCAGGATGTTCTCGCGGGCCGCTTCCGGCGATCGGCGCACACGGCGGGCAGGCTCTATTGACATTTTTGTAGGTAACTCTAACTTGGGGCCAGAACAAGCCGCAGGGGGACGAACGCCCCTGTTCCACAGGATCACGCCATGACGCGCAAGACCACGCCAGCCGATGTCGAGGTGAGCCCCCGCGACATCCATTTCGACGCCAGCCTCACCAATTCCGGCCATTGGCTGGACGGCGATCCGGTCGCCACGGCGGTGTTCAACGCCCTGTCGCTGACCTTTCCCGATGGCGAGCGGCTGTTCATGGACGCGGTGCGCCACTATCGCGACCGGGTTTCAGGCAAGCTGGCTGAGGACGTGCGCGGCTTCATCGCTCAGGAGGCGATCCATTCACGCGAGCACCACAGCCTCAACCAGCTGATCGACCGGGACCGCTATCCCGTGGCCGAGATCGAGGCCCAGGTGCGCGAGCGGGTCGCCTTCAGCCGCGGCCGGGGCCCCATGGCCATGCTCGTCTCCACCATCGCCCTGGAGCACTTCACCGCCATGATGGCCGAGGTGCATATCCGGCACCGGGACGAGCTGTTCCAGAAGACTGATCCGGCGATCGAGCGGCTCTGGCGCTGGCACGCCCTGGAGGAGACCGAGCACAAGGCCGTGGCCTTCGACGTCTTTATGGCCGCCACCCAGAACTGGTCGCCCTTCCTGCGCTATCGCCGCCGCTGCATCGCCATGGCGCTGATCACCCTGATGTTCACCCGGAACATCACCCGCTACGCCGCCCGCCTGCTGGAGGCCGACGGCTATACGCCCAAGGCGGCGCTGAAGGCGGTCAAGCAGTTCGTCTGGGTGAAGCCGGGCCTGTTCCGCCGGGGCTGGAAGACCTATTTCGCCTGGTATCTGCCGGGCTTCCACCCCTGGGACCAGACCTCGACCTCGCCGACGCTCGCAGCCTGGAAGCAGGAATTCGACGCCGCGGCCCTCAAGCCGGCCTGACGACCGGCGCCCGACGGCCACCCCGGAACGCTCCCACGTTTGTGCCGTTAACCGGCACATGAACCGAACGCCCTGGCGGCGCAGGTCCGGAGGGCCAGCGTCAGCCTTCGGGCTTAGGCGGCAGGGAGCAGGTGATGGTCGATCTGAACAGGTCTGGGAACGAGAAGAAGAAGAAGGGCGTCCCGCCCCTGGTCTGGATCATCCTCGTGATCGTGGTCGGCTGGATCGCCTTCACCTTCATCGCCCGCGGCGAAGGGGGCGGCCCGGACGACAATGGAGACATGCTCCAGCCCAGGCCCGACACGACCTATATGCCGGCGGCGCCGGCCCAGGGCGACGCCCCGGCGACTGAAGGCCGGGCCATCACGACGCCTGACGACAACTAAGCGTTCCGGCGTCAGCCTACAGGGCGGCGGCCACCCGCTGCACGGCGGCGACGATCTCAGCGTTGTGGCTATGGGAGAGGATGGTCGCATGGCCGGCCTCGGGGACGGCGGCGTAGCTTCCGGCGACCGAGGCCTCCACCGGCGCCAGGCGGGCGGCGGCCCAGGCGCTGTCGCTGATGCGGGCGGACTCGCCCGCGGTGACGACCGCCACCGGCCAGGCTGGATCCAGCCGTCCCGCCGCCCGCGCCATTGCGGCGCTCTCCAGCCAGTGGGCGGCTTCGTCGGCGGCGTTTCGCGCGTGGCGTCCGGAGACAAACGCCGCCTGTTTCTCGCGCACGGCCGGTCCGCTGAGACCGATGCGGTCGCCCAGGAAGAACAGCGGCTTGGCCAGGCCGGCGCTGGTGAGGCCCGCCACCGCCTGCGACAGTCGGCCGAAGGTGTCGACGAAGCGCCGCACCATGGGAATGTCCACCGCCTCAGGGGTTGCGGCGTCCACCAGGACGACGCCGGCCACCCGCTCGGGGTGGCGCACGGCGAACAGCCGGACATGCTGGCCGCCCATGGAATGGCCGACCAGGATCGCCGGCTGCGTCACCCCGGCCTCGGTCATCAGGCGCTCCAGGTCGGTGACGATGGCGGCGCTGTCCCGGGGCCGGGGACCAGGGTCTGAAAATCCCAGGCCGGCCCGGTCATAGGCGCAAACGCGGAAGCCCTGCTGCGCCAGGGCGGCCTGAAGGTCGGCGAAGTCAGCGGAAAACCCGAAGGCGCCGGATTCCAGCCAGACCAGCCGCCCGGACTCCGGTCCCTCGCAGACCAGGCGAAGGCGTCGATCGCCGATGCTGACCATCTCACCGCGCAGGCTCTTGGGGGCGAAGGCGGCCTCGATGACCAGGCCGACCCCGATCCAGGCCACGAGGATCACGCCCAGTCCCAGGACGATGAGTTTCAACATGAATGCGACGCGCCCTTGGCGGAGAGGAGTCTCCACCCTTAGCCCTGGGGCTCAGGCGGCGGAACCCTCCAGTTCCGTGGGCTGAGTTTCCTGCCGCGGCAGGTTCTGCTCGATGGTTTGGAGGAAGGTGGTGGGCTGAATGGGCTTGGAGACGAAACCGTCCATGCCGGCGGCGAAGCAGGCGTCCTGATCGGACTGCATGGCGTTCGCCGTCATGGCGATGATCGGGGTTCGGCTGGCAGGTCCTTCGATCTGTCGAATGCGCCGCGTGGCCTCCAGGCCGTCCATCACCGGCATCTGCATGTCCATCAGGATCAGGTCGTAGGCCTCGGCCCCGACGGCGGCCACGGCCAAGGCGCCGTTCACCACACAGTCCACAGATCGGAAGCGCACACGTCTGAACTCCAGTCACGTCGTAATCTCGTATGCCGTCCTCTGCCTGAAAAAAAAACAC
>CALEOQ010000336.1 GCA_937910255.1 uncultured Caulobacteraceae bacterium
GCAGATTGCAGCGCGCGTAATAGGTTGATTGTAGGTGACACGGGTGCAGTGAAGGTAGCAACAGCACTGACTGTGTCGTTGCGTGGGCGAGATCAGAGGGGCGCGTTGTAGTTGTTTTTTTTTTCAAGCAGCAGACGGCATACGAGATTACGACGTGACTGGAGTTCAGACGTGTGCTCTTCCGATCTGCCGCCAGTCGGGTCTCGGCCGGGGTCAGGCCGAAGCTCTCGCGGATCGTGCGCCAGAGATGATCGGTGGCCTCCACCGCCGGGAAGATCAGCGCCGCCGAGGCCCGATCAGCGCCGGGAATGTCGATGATCATCTCAGCCGGCGTGGCCGACAGCGGCGCCATATAGGCAAAGTGCGGGTCGTCATCCTCGGCCTGGACGAACTTGACGATCACCTGGCTGGCGCGGGAGTCGGCCAGCCTGTCCCGGGCGTGGGCCAGGGCTTCGTGATTGGACGGGTTGAAGAAGCGCAGGCCGCGGCTCTCGACCACCCCCAGACGGTCGCGAAACACCGCTTCGCCCGCGCCGTTCCAGCCGACCACGCCGCCGGTCGGCGACAGCAGGATCACGCCGAGGTCCGGCTTGCCGCCCGCTGGGGCGTCTTCCAGGCCTCGGAGATTGGCCAGGGCTGCGTCGGCCTCGGGGCCGGCCAGGGGCGCGGCGCCCACGGCGGCGATGATCTCTTCCCATCGCTCGGGCCGCGCAGCGACGGCGTAGATGGTCTCGATCAGCTGAGCAGCGTCAGCTTTCGGCGCGATGGAAGGGGACAAGGGCGATCATACTATGGCTTGGGGCCGTCCAGATTACACGGGTCGGCATGCCGGCCAAGCTGATGATCGCCCTCAGGCCTTCGTCGGGCGACTTTAGACCGGCGCCAGGATCCGGTGGCCCAGCATGCGGGCCAGCCGCGCCTCAATGATCTCTTCGGCCTCGGACACGATCCGGCTGATCAGCTCCTGGCAGGTGGGGATGTCGTGGATCAGGCCCTGGATCATGCCCGCCGACCAGATGCCATGCTCCGGATCGCCGGTCTCATAGACCACCCGGCCGCGGGAGCCGGCCACCAACTCGCGCACGTCCTCGAACTTGGCGCCGGAACGCTCCAGCTCGACCACCTGGCGGCTGATGTCGTTGCGCGCCACCCGGCTGGTGTTGTGCATGGTGCGGAAGATGAGGTCGGTGGCCCGTTCGTCGTTCTCGACGATCTGGCGCTTCACATTCTCATGGATCGGGCTTTCGACGGTGCACATGAAGCGGGTGCCCATGTTGATGCCCTCGGCGCCCAGGGCGAGGGCTGCGGCCAGGCCGCGGCCGTCCCCGAAGCCGCCCGAGGCGATCATCGGGATCTTCACCTTGTCCGCCGCAGCCGGGATCAGGATCAGGCCGGGGATGTCGTCCTCGCCCGGATGGCCGGCGCATTCGAAGCCGTCGATGGAGATGGCGTCCACCCCCATCCGCTCGGCCGACAGGGCGTGACGGACGGCGGTGCACTTATGGATCACCAGGATGCCGTGCTTCTTGAATTCCTCGACATGCTCGGCGGGCTTGTTGCCGGCGGTCTCGACGATCTTGACGCCCGCGTCGATGATCGCCTGGCGATATTCGGCATAGGGCGGGGGGTTGATGGCCGGCAGGATGGTCAGGTTCACGCCGAAGGGCTTGTCGGTCATGGACCGGCAGCGCTCGATCTCCTTGGTCAGATCCTTGGGCGTCGGCTGCGTCAGCGCGGTGATGAAGCCGAGGCCGCCGGCATTGGCCACGGCGGCCACCAGTTCGGCGCGGCCGACCCACTGCATGCCGCCCTGCACGACCGGATGCTCAACGCCGAACATCTCGGTGAAACGGGTCTTCAAGGCCATGACGTCCTCCCAAACAATTGTTTGAGACACTCAAGCCGCTGAACACCGTTCAGGCAAGCCGTGCCTGACAGCCTTCTTCAGCGGCGGGTGGAAGGGCCGGCGCCGCCGCGCCCTTCAGAGGCCAGAGCGGCCGATGGCGTAGAACCGCTCGGACCGGGCCGCCCGAAGCGCGTCCGGGGACAGACCCTCCAGAGCGTCAAGCTCCTCCTCGAGCACGTCCCCCAGGGTCTGCAACATGGCGGCCGGGTCGGAGTGGGCGCCGCCGGGGGGCTCAGGCACGATGCGGTCGACGATCTTACGCTTCAGCAGGTCATGGGCGGTGATCTTCATCGCCTTGGCCGCCTCTTCGGCGGTGCGCGAACCGCGCCAGAGGATGGAGTTGGCCCCCTCCGGCGAGATCACGGAGTAGACGGCGTGCTCCAGGATCAGCACCCGATTGCCCGCCGCAATGGCGATGGCCCCGCCGGACATGCCTTCGCCGGTGATGAGGCACACCATGGGCACGCTGAGGGTCAGGCAACGCTGGGTGGATCGCGCGATCGCCTCGGCCACCCCGCGCTCCTCGCTGCCCACGCCGGGATAGGCGCCGGCCGAATCGATGATGCTGATGACCGGCATGTTGAAGTTCTCGGCCATGTCCATCAGACGGATGGCCTTGCGATAGCCCTCGGGCCGCGCGGAGCCGAAATTGTGCTTCACCCGGCTGGCGGTGTCGTGACCCTTCTCATGACCCATGACCACCACCGGTCGGCCACGGAACCGTCCGACGCCGCCCAGCAGCGCCTGATCGTCGGCGTATTTGCGGTCGCCCCGCAGCTCCACGAAATCCTCGATCAGTCCCTCGGCGTAGTTGACGAAGTGCGGCCGCTCGGGGTGACGGGCCACCTGCATCTTCTGCCAGGGATCGAGATTGGCGTAGGCCTTGACGCGAAACTCCGCGGCCCGCGCCCGGAGGGCGGCGATCTCGGCGTCCATGGCGCCGCCTTCCGCCGTCTCGGAGAGGCGCTGGAGTTCCTCGATCTTGGCTTCGAGCTCGGCGATGGGGCGCTCAAACTCGAGATAATGGGCTGCCATCGAGGTGTCTTGTCCTTGGCTGTGCGCGAAGCGCGGGAAGTTAGGCGGGAACCCGCACCGTCACAAGGGCGCCCTCGCCCTACGGGAATGGCCGGCCCTGGCGCGTGTTCCGTTTCGCCTCAGGGTCGGTCGACGATATCGGGCGGCGACATGGCTGGCGGCGCCTGGGGATCAGGCTCGGGTTCGGGCTCTGGCAACGGCCGCACCACGTCCTCAGCCGCATCGTTGACAGTGGGCGCAGCCGGCTGGGGGACCACCGGCGCGGCCGGTGATTTGAGGCCCAGAGTCTCCAGCGCGCCGTCGCCCTCGTGGCCAAACAGGCTGCGAATCCGCAGATCGGTCTGCGGGAACGGGATTTCGATGTTGGCCCCCCGCAGGGCGTCATCGATCGCCCAGGTATAGGCCGCCAGCATGGCGTTGGGCCGCTTTGCCGCGTTCAGGTCCGGCCAGACCAGCAGTTCGAAGTTCAGCGCCGAGTCCCCGAAGCCCACCAGCCAGACCTGCGACTTGTGATCCTCGCTCTCGGGCAGGGTGAACGGCAGCGCCCGGGCGGCGGCTAAAACAGCCTCGCGCACCTTGTCCTTGTCGGCGCCATAGGCCACGCCGAACGGAATGTGGATCCGCCGGGTCGCCCCGTGCAGGGTCCAATTCACCAGGATCCCCTCGATCAGCTGCGAATTGGGGACAATGATGTCGATATTGTCGTTGTTGCGGATGCGGGTGGCCCGGGGTCCGATCTCCTGGACCTGTCCCCGCTGGCCGCTCTCCAGCTCCACATAGTCGCCGATATTGACCACCCGGTCGAAGATCAGCACCAGGCCGGAGACGAACTCCTTCACCACCCCCTGCAGACCCAGGCCCACGCCCACGCCGACGGCGCCGGCGAAGATCGCCAGGGACGAAAAGTCGAGGCCGACGGTGGAGAGGCCCGCCACCAGGCCGATGATGACCACCCCATAGGTGACCGGCTTCTCGACGATATAGAGCGCCGCGCCGCCGTACCTCGCCCGGGCGCGGACCCGCCGCAGCCCCGCGGCGGCGGCCCAGGCCACCACGAAGGCGAGGATCATGACAACCGCGCCGGCGACGATGCCGCCCAGGGTCACCGGGGTCCGGCCGATGGTGAAGAGGATGAACTCTTCGAGGCCTGCGAAGTCGTCCTGCATTCAGCGCTTACGCCCCAGTGGGTGTTTGGTTTCGACCACCTCGCGCAGATGGTCATTGGCGAGATGGGTATAGATCTGCGTGGTGGCGATGTCGGCATGGCCCAGCAAGGTCTGGACCACCCGCAGGTCAGCCCCGCCCTCCAGCAGATGGGTGGCGAAGGCATGGCGCAGGACGTGGGGGCTCACCCGCGCCGGATCGACGCCAGATCGGAAGAGCACACGTCTGAACTCCAGTCACGGCGTAATCTCGTATGCCGTCTTCTGCTTGGAAAAAAAAAAAACAAAACATCACAACCTGAATTTGTTTCGCATACATTACCATACCATCTCCC
>CALEOQ010000337.1 GCA_937910255.1 uncultured Caulobacteraceae bacterium
GACGGCATACGAGAGTACGACGTGACTGGAGTTCAGACGTGTGCTCTTCCGAACTGGGACAAATGGGCAAGCACTACACTGATCTAGACGGCATGCGCGGCATCCTTGCCGTTGTGGTCATGCTGTACCATTACGGACTGAACACCCTGCTTGAGAAGCTATCGGCCGGAGCGATTCGGGCAGGTGAATGGGGTCTATGCGTTGACTTCTTCTTCCTTCTCAGCGGTTTTGTTCTAGCTCTCTCGTTCAATCGAGAGCTGCCGAACTTAGCAGCTTATGCTGAGAAGCGTGTTCGTCGCCTTGCTCCTGCGTTTCTACTCACAACGATCTGGGTGTTGTTGATCCCAGGTCAGTCAGCCGACTTGCTGGAGTTGGCCGCGAACGGAGCGATGGTCCAGTCGCTCTTTAATATCCGGTCCATCAACTATCCCGGCTGGAGTGTTCCCTTTGAACTCGTGGTTCCGGCGGTCGGGCTGGCAATGTGGTCGGTGTTTATGCGGCGACCAGTTATCGTCTTCAGTGGTGCGATGATCGTCGGGGCCGCTGCCGCCTATCTGCTCGTCCTCGGTCATGACATCCCATGGCTGCGGGCCACTAGCGGCATATGGGGCGGCTTTGCTCTCTTCGAGCTACGCCACCGCGTCCCGAGTTTTAAGCACCCAGGGTTCGTGGCCCTGGTGCTCCTCACTGCATGCATTTTGGTGATGCTTTTCGCGAAGACGCTGCCCGCGCTCGCAATGCTGTTCCTGCCAGTGGCGGCGATGACCGTCGCTGTTGGCGCCAGAGGGCGCACGGTCCTATCGACCCAGCCCTTCCAAGCGGTTGGTCGATGGTCCTACGGAATCTACCTCGTTCACGTGCCGGTTCTTCTGACCGCAGCGCTCCTTTTGGGCACTGCGGATGGCGTCGCCACCAAGCTCGGCATGGCCGTGGTCACGATCATGTTGGCTGGATTGCTATATCGGTTCATTGAAGTGCCGCTTATGGGCCGCCGTCGCCCAGCCGGGCACGCCGCTCCCGCAGCCTAAGTGTTCAGTCCCGAGGCCAAGTGGATCGGATTTAGCTGGAAGCGGTCCGGCTCGTCGGCCCAGGCTGTACAGATTGATCCTCCCTCGTTTTGGTGGACACCCATGCTAGCTTTTCGGAGCTAAGACGAGCTTGAAGGCGGTCAAGCCCGGCCTGTGGGGTTAGACCGGGGCAGAAGGCTGCCTCAGCGGCGCCAGTCGATCCGGCGGGTCAGTCGTATCCCGGTGATTGAAAGATCACAGGCATAAGCGAGCACTTCCATGCCAGCGTCGGCAGTCCTCTCCAGTCCATCCGAAAACGCTGGATCCAGATCTCGGCAAGCGGAAAACGCGTCGCAATCTGCGCGCTGGACCACGAAAAGCACGACGGCGCGATCGCCCTCGTTGGCCATCGCCTTGAGTTCGTGCAGGTGCTTCAATGACCGCGCGGCGACGCAGTCGGGAAACTCGGCAAGCCCCGGGGTCCTCATGAGGTGGACGTTCTTTACCTCTAGCCACACCCTATGGTCAGGCTTGAGGGGTGGCTCGGAATTGCGAGGGCTAGTCTGGCCTTCGTGCCATGATCGCGGATACGTCTTGTCGTCGCCGTCCTCCAGCAGGAAGTCGATCCGGCTCGCAACGCCATACTTCACCTCTCGACGACAGAGACCGTAGCCGCACAGTTCTGAAATGGCACCGGCCGCCAGCGCCTCAGCAACAATGCGGTTGGGGTGCATTGTGTTGACGCCTACGAGACCTCCCTCAACCTCTACAAGCTCAAGGGTATAGGCGAGCTTCCGCTTCGGATCTGGTGATTGCGACACCCAGACGGGCAGGCCAGGCAAGTTCAGACCTAACATCGCCCCGGGGTTGGGGCAGTGAGCGGTGATCAAGGCGCCATCGTCGAGCTCAATGTTGGCGAGGAAGCGCTTGTAGCGCTGGATGAGCCGGCCGCGCTGTAGCGGAGAGGGGAAGTCCATGCGCAAGAAATCCTGCCACCATTTGAGACCGCTGTCCCTGGGTTTCCAAGAGGCCATCCTGGCGAGTCCAGTCGGCAAACCTACCGATGGCGCAGGGCCGCGGTTAACTGAAGCCTACGGACGGCCCGGTGAGGCCCCGCCTGACCGGCCCGTAGGCCTGAGGCGTGACAATGTTCCTAGAGCTCGCCTCGACAGCAAAGGAGTCCCAGCAGATGGCTTCAGCCCACCGTATTCCAGTCAAGATAGCTGTCACGCGCGACGAATATAGGAAGTTGAGCGCTGAGGCTGCACGGATGGGCCTGTCCAACACCCGCTGGCTTCTCGCGCTGTTAAGGGCGCGCCTGTGCGCCAAACCAACCCTTGGGGCGCCTTATGATGTCGACCTGGCTGAAGCCTTGACGGAGTTGACGCGCATTGCGAGGGCGTTGACTCACATCTCCCAGCGCCAGGAGCCTGGCCGCTGTATGGAAGAGGTCGGCGCAATGGCTGCTGAGGTGAAGGCGGCCGTTGGAGATCTGCAGGCCCTAGTCAGGGGAAATCTCCAAGACCTGACCCGTGGCTCGTTCTGATTTCCGCCGCGAGCGGGGCTTCCAAGACACGGAGACGAGCGACCCGCTGAACAGGCGCAGTCCATTGGAGATCCTCAAGGCTCGTCCGCCGCTCACCGCGCCCCAGCGCCAGATGCTCTGGCGGTGGGTCAAAGGTGCGCCACAGGCCGTTCTGGTTGTTCCGCCGCCGCTCAAGACTGGCCCCCAGCTGACATCACATCCCAAATACATCACCCGAAGCGGCCATGAGCCCCTGCGGGATGAGTCAGGGCTGGACCTCAAAGGGGAAGCGTCTCTCAAGGAGCTGTCACAGGACTGGGCTTGTGTCGACGGTCTAGACAGCCGCCGGCGCAGCAATTCCCCCTTGGCACGGCGATTTGTTTTCAGTGGCCCCACTGGTGCGCCGGCTTCAGCGGTCGAACGCGCTACGGTTCATCTGCTGGCGCGGGCGATTGGGGCCGAACGGCCCTACGTCCACGTCACACACACCGATACCGACCACCCTCATGTGCATGCCGTGGTGCGGTGCCTTGGAAGCCAGCGGCGGAGACTCGCGCCGTCCATTAC
Source organism: uncultured Caulobacteraceae bacterium (assembly GCA_937910255.1). Lineage (GTDB taxonomy): Bacteria > Pseudomonadota > Alphaproteobacteria > Caulobacterales > Caulobacteraceae > Phenylobacterium. The sequence continues at coordinate 3,100 of CALEOQ010000337.1, forward strand.
CGACATGGAACGCCTTAGGGAGCGCTTTGCAGAGGCGTTGCGCGAAGAAGGTGTTGAAGCCGACGCCAGCCCCCGCTGGGTGCGTGGCCTGGCTGGACGCGGGCCTTTGGCGAGTCATTGGAGGCTACAGCACGAGTTTGAGACCCTCGATGGTCCGGCGCCGCATTGGATGCGAACCCAGAGTCTTGAAGCCGCAAAGCTAGCGTTTTCCGGAGTTCCGCCTGACGCCAATCGGGAACTGAAGATCTTGGCTAGTCAGGGATCGATACGCAGGAGCTTTCTAGACCTCGCCCAGCGGCTCACCGAGTCCCCCGAGGTAGAAGATCGACGCCTGGCGTCCGCAATCGAAGTCTTTGTGAGGCGTATGCCTCCGCCGGAGACCGAGAGGCTTCAACTGGCGCGCCGATTGAAGGCCGCCCATAGCCGTTCCAGGAAGCAATACGAAAGGGCAGAGCCGACCCGAGAGCGCTAAGTGCAGACGCAGGAGGCGCCAAGTTGGGCCCGGCCATTTTGGTCCAAAAGGACAACTTAACGTTCCCGGTCAGGCCGCCGACGAAGCCTTGCGATGTCCAGTGGCGCGCGTAGGTGACCGCTCAGCTCGAGCTGGTCGTGCCGCATTCGCGCCTGCTCCAGAATCTGGGCGCGCGATATTGGATCGGCCACGCGCGCAGCGGCCAGGTTTGGATGACCCGCAGCGGCGCCCATGCCGCGAGGGCTCGCTCGTGGAGGGGGCGCAGATGCTCCGAGGCGCGGGTGGCCGCCGCCTCTGGATCCAGTCGGTCCGACCCGGTCTGGGCTTGCTCCGCACGGCGCCGGGCACGCTCGGCGTGATCTCTTTGCGTGGGACGATAACCCACGACATCGAGACTAGGGGCCGTTCCCGATAGCCAGGCTTCACGGCGAAACTTCGCCTCGCCGCGAACCTCCAAGGTTGTCCAGCTCCGCTTCTGGGCGATGATGCTCGTGTCAGCCACTGTGCGCCTATCGCTCCGATCGGTGCGAAGGGCGCGGCCATAGTCGCGGATGACCGGACGGAGGGTCTGCCGGTCAGGATAAGACCCAAGGCCTGGGCCGCCGCGACCATCGACATAATACCGAGGCAGGAGCTCGGGCGGCACATCGGCGCAGATGGCGGCGCGTTTTCGGCTAACCGCGATCAGCATATTTGGCGCCTCAACCACGGCCATAAGAGGCTCCCTGAGCGCGCGCGCGAGATTTCTCTAGATAGGCCAGGCTCCAGCGGGTCCATTCCTCCTCGCTCGCGTCGGCTGTCGGCGGGGGGTGGTATCCGGCTTCCGCCGTCGCTGCGCACATCTCGTCGGCCTCAGCGGCTGTGTCGATCTCAGCGTCGAACGCCTGAGGTGCGGCCTCGCCGACATCGAACGGGGCGATCTGCGGGGGCGGCGTCAAGCGCTCCAAAAAAGCGCGCTCGCGCCAGTAGGTGATTTTTCGCGCCTTCACCGGCGGAAGGCCGCTCCGAAGCACGATCATCTGGTCATTCGGCAGCTGCAATAGCTCTTGGGGCAGCATCAGCGCACGCTTTTGGAGGGACTCGCTTTGGCTCCTGCGGCCTGAGGAAAAACCAGCCGGCCGGCTTCGGGTCTTCGACGGCAGGCCGTAGAAGCCCAGACGCTCAGACAATCGTCGCGCGACATCGATGTCCTTCGGCGCAAAAACGACTTCGACGCCGCAATTGCTGATGATCTCGTCGGCGAGATCGGCGCCGTACAGCCCGCGCAACTGTGAAGGGCTCTGTAGGACCGACATCAGTCGCAGACCGTATCCCGCCGCATAGGAAAAGGCGTGCGCGAGCACCTTGGCTTGGCCAAGTCGGGCGAACTCATCGAGAATAATCAGAACAGGGTAGGGCTCATCGGCGCCTGGCGGCCGCCTGGTGTTGAGGTCCACCAACTGTTGGAAGAAGAGGTTGTAGAGGGGGGCGAGGCGCGAGAGGTTGTCCGGCGACGTTCCCAGATAAATGGATATCCGTTGGCGCTTGAGGTCGGCGAGGCTGAAATCGCTCACCTCGGTGGCCGCACATACCCGAGGATGAATCCATAATCCCATCTTGGCCGTGATGGTTTGTTTGATCGAGGCGAAGGTGTTGTCGGAGGCTGAGCAGAAGTCAGACAGCGCTTGAACTGTGCTGGGCCATAGGGGCCGGCCGTCTGCGGCCCGTGCGCCGATCACCTGGGGCAGACGTCGCCGTGGGTCGCCCCGCGAGAGCTCGGCATAGATGCTCCCCAAGCTGAAGGGCAGCGAAGGGTCCAGCTGAGCCACATAGGCGCCGACGCCAATGAAGCCAGTCCGGGCTGCTTCGGCCCAGAAGGGATCGGCGTGCTCGGCGGTGGGAAAGAGCATGGCCGCAATTTTCTGCAGCTCATCAATGACCCTGAAGGGATCATCCCGCGGCACATGACCTAAGGGATTAAAACGTGCTGTGCGCCCCTCCGGGTCAAGGGGATCAAACATCAGGACCCGCTGGCCATGAGCTGCCCGAAAGCCGGCCGTCGCCGTCCAGTTTTCGCGTTTTACGTCCAGAACAACAACTGAATGGGGCCAGCTCAGCAGGTTGGGGATGACTACGCCCACGCCCTTGCCCGACCGCGTGGGCGCCGCCAGCAGCACATGTTCGTCGCCGCCAAAGACAAGCAGACGCCCGGCATGCCGGCCAAGGATTATGCCGGACTTGCCCCGCAGGCCCGCAGCGGCGATCTCGCCCTCTCGCGCCCATCGCGCCGCGCCGTGGGGCGGTGTGGCTTTGCGTAGGAGCATGACCGCTCCGCCGCCCAAGCCGGTGGCGGCGCTCAGGAGCCCTAGACCAAACCAGCGCTGGAATTCAGGGTCGTCCCGATGACGCCACCCCCAGTCGGTAGCGGCGAGGATATCAAGATCAGCCTCCAAGCGACCAAGCCCAGCCATAGCCACAAGAAGCGCAAGGCCGCCAACCAAGGCGAGGCAGAGCCCCATGGCTCCCGCCGCCACAAGCGCTCTAAGAGGCCAAGGGCTTTGCGCGATCAGGCTCATACCAGACCTCAGTGACGCGAAAGACCCCATTGGATCGCTTGAGCTGGACGACGATATCGACCAGCCAGATCGGAAGAGCGTCGTGTAGGGAAAGAGTGTAGATCTCGGTGGTCGCCGTATCCTTAAAAAAAAAAAACCCCCCCCCCACCCCCCACCCCCCCACCCCCCCCACTGCCATCCACCCTCCTCCCACCGCCCACACACCCTCCACCCTCTCTCCC
>CALEOQ010000338.1 GCA_937910255.1 uncultured Caulobacteraceae bacterium
GTGCTGTTTGTACGGGGCGGGCGCCCACCGAGGTCTACACTCTTTCCCTACACGACGCTCTTCCGGTCGGTTCGCCAGGCGGCTCGGGGCGAGGTGGCGGATCGGGTGGGGGCTGCGGCGTCGGGGCGGCTCCGGCGCAAGGCCCGACCAGGCGACGCCCCAGGCGCGGTTCGCTTGGCCGTGGCGCCAGACCTGCTCGTCGGCGCGGTCGAGGGGGGCGCAGGCGGCGACGAGTCGGGGTCGGCGGCGGATTGCGGCATTGGAAAACTGTATAATACATACAGAAATCTGCAATCAGAAGTGTAGCCTCAGATGGCGGACTGGATGATCCGCCGGGCCTGGAAGGGCGGAATGATGGCGGTGATATGGGCCGCCCAGCGCAGGCGGGCGTCCTGACGGGTGGGACCGGCGACGCTTTCCAGGTCGAACAGGCCCGCCCGGGAGCCGCGCAGCAGGCGCTTGACCAGCACCTCGTCCGTGTCGACCTCGACCACCACCACATGGCCCAGCATGTCCGGCGTGGGCGGGGTGCGCTGGTCTTCGAAATAGATCAGGGCGCCGTCGTCGGCGAGGCCCCGCATGGAATGGCCAACGACCCGCAGGGCCGCGGCCTTGTCCGTGCCGCCAGGCGGGATGGGGGCCAGATCGCCGGCGTCCTGGCCCGTGGCGAACAGAACCACCCCATCGGGATTTGCGCCGACGCGGCCGAGGATCGGGACGTAGCCGGCCAGCGCCGAGGCCCGCACGGGACCGGCGGCGTCATACAGCCACTCGGCGCTGACCCCGAAGGCGGCGGCGTATTCCTTGGCCTTGCGATAGGAGAAGGGGGCGTTGCCGTTCTCGTTGGAGGCGTAGGTGTTGCGGTTCCAGCCGAAGGCCTCGGCCGCCGCGGCGGCGGTTTCGTGCCCGGCGTCGAGGCGGGCCTGGCGGAGGCGGTCGGAGCGCTCGTTCATGGCCATGGTCTAGCGCAACTTGGGATAACTGTACATAGCATACAGTTTCTGCTTGCCGGATGTATGTATGAAAAATACAGTCTGCCCATGCAACAGACACATCCCGTCCGGGTCCCGGCCCGAAGCCCCACCAGCCTGGGGGACTACGCCAATCTCCGCCGCGGCGGGACATCGCCGGGCAAGGCAAGGGCGCTGCTGCGGCTGGAGGACCGCGAACTGGCCCGGCTGGAGCGCGCCTTCCGCGGTCAGGTGGCCCGCGGGGCTGGCGAGGCCCAGCCGCGCTTCGCCCATCACGAGCGCCATGTGGCCAGGGTGATGGGGCAGGGCGGCTTTCCGGCCCTGACCGAGAGGCGGGTCGGGCGCAACGGCGTCCATGTGGGTCTGCCGCTGATCTGGCCGGAGGGGACGCGATGAGCGAGGCGACGGGGGACGCCGGCAGCCTGGTGGCCCAGGCCCTGGGGCGTCGGACGCCGGGGGACCGAGCGCAGTTCCTGAAGGAGCTGCTGGCCCATACGGCGGCCGGCCTGGTGATCCTGGAGGGGGAGCGGGCGGCCAGCGAGGCGGTCTATCGGCTGGCCGATGCGGTGGTGTCGCGGGGGCGGCCTTGAGGGGACAGATCTTTGATCCGGCGGCGCGGACCCGGGCGCGGCTGCGGACCCTGGAGGCCAGGGCCAAGGACCGGGCGGAGGCTGCGGCGGTGGCCGAGGGCGTGGCCGAGACGGTGGGCCTGTCGGAGGCCCGCGGCGCGGCGTTCGAGGGACCCTCCATGCCCGGCCGGCCCTATCGCCGGCAGGCGGGGCTGGACTGGCTGGCGCGCAAGGGCAGGATCACCGCGGCCCAGAAGAGCGCCGGGGAGCGCTATGGCGCCCTATATCGCCGGGCGGCGCGGGAAGGCGCCATCCGCTCGACCCTGGACGTACGGCCAGGCGGCGGGGGACCGGCGGGGCCTGGCCCCCGGGAAGAGGTGCTGCTGATGGCCGCCGAAGGCTCGGCCCAGGCGGCCGCCCGGCTGGCGGCGATGCGGGCCAGGCTCTGGGAGCAGCCCGACCTGGTGCGCGCCTGCGATCTGGTCTGTGGCCAGGAACTGACGCCGCGCGAGGCCGTGGCCAGCGAGCGGGAGGTAGGCCGCATCGAGGCGCTGGTGGTCGTGGCGCTGGATGTGCTGGCCAGTGGTCGCGTGGCGCCTGAAAGCCGTCAGCGGGTGGCGCCAGCTTCTGATTGCGCTTGAGCGTCTCTCATTTGAGATACAGATTAAACGCGACGCCCGGAGCCGTGACCGCCGGGTCGATTGAATGGCGAGGGGCGGCGCGCGCCGACCTGCTCGAGATCCTGGACTACATATCCGACGACAATCCCGACGCCGCACAGCGGCTGATAGACGAGATTGAGGTCAAGGTTTCCAGGCTGGCCTCGCGGCCAAAGCTCTATCGGCCAGGACGGGTCGCCGGCACTCGCGAGATGGTGGTCCGGCCAAACTACATCGTGGTCTATGCCGAGGATGAGCAGAGGTCTCGGACCAATCTCAGGCGTTCGACGCCGTTCTCCATAACCTTGCCCGTCGGCCTAAAGCCGGCCTGCTCCGCAGTGCGCAGCGACGCCAGGTTGTCCAGCTCGATATGGGCCGAGATGCTGCTGAGTTCAGGGATGTTCTCTCCGGCGATCCGGCACAGAAGGATGAGGGCGCGGGCCGCATACCCCCTGTTCCTGTGGGCGGGGAAAACCCAGTAGCCCACATTGGCCAAGGTGGACTCTGGCCGACGAATCTCGACGCCGCCGATGAGCGTCTCATCGGGCAGCCTGAGCGCGTAGGTGATTTCCGGCCCGCTGTCGACCCAGCGCCGCATGTAGCGGCGGATGGCGTCCTCAGCTTCGTCCAGGTCGGCCGGGCGACCGCCATCGAAGCGTCGGCGAATCTCGCCGTCCTCGCCGTTCAGATCGGCCGCGGCGTCGGCCAGCCGATGCTGATCCAGCAGGATGACGGCGTCCGTCGCGCGGGACGGTAGCCTTATGGGGTGTTGGACAGTCATCACGCGTCCCGGCCGCCGAAGGGGAGGCGAAGAGTACAGAGGCGGTGCAACGCGCGCGTGATGGTCGAGGCCTTATCCCCTCAGACTCTACCCGTCGTGACGTGGGCGCGTTTCAAACACCGTTGCTGTTTGTTGGGGTTTCGAGCCAGGCCGCCATCAGGCTCGCCGCCGTCGCCTGGCGGCGGAGGATGGCGTCTGGGTCGGCCGTGTCGAGATTGTTGGCGGCGTAGCGGGGATCTGTCGCCGTGGTGACGATCACCGGCTCGGCGCCGAACTGGTCGGCGGTGATGTCGACGATCCAGCCCTGGCAGGTCGTCCAGGCGTGGCCTTCCCAGCGACCGTGGGCGAAGAAGCCGAATTCACCGATCTGGGAGGTCTCGGCTAGACGTGGGACGCCGTTTGACCAGACGGCGTCGTAGCCTTCTCGCCGAAGGGCGTCGCGGACGAACAGGCTGGTGCGGCCGCAGGCGCCGGCCGAGGGGGTGGGACCGCGGCGCCAGGGCTCAGCGACCAGCCAATCGTCCCACACCGGCTCCATGAAGATCGGAAGAGCGTCGTGTAGGGAAAGAGTGTAGATCTCGGTGGTCGCCGTAACATTAAACAAAAAAAAAAAAAAAAAGACAAGCAAGGCTCCAGCACTTACC
>CALEOQ010000339.1 GCA_937910255.1 uncultured Caulobacteraceae bacterium
CGCCCGCTTTCCCCGCGCGACGCGGTTCCGGTCTGTGGCGACCTACCGGGCCACGGTCACCTGGCGGCTGTCGGCGGGCGAGGACTTTCCCGCCGGCCGTTACAGCCGCGGCCATGAGCTCGGCTTCGACCGGGGCACGACGGTGCCCGGCACCGCCTCGCGCCATGTGGTAGGCAACAAGTGGTCGGTGGAAGGCGCCGTCGACCCCGAGCAGATGCTGGTCTCGGCGCTCTCGTCCTGCCACATGCTGGTCTTCCTGCACCGGGCGCGGCTGGCGGGCTTTTCCGTCGCCGCCTATGCCGACGAGGCCGAGGGCGTGATGGCCGAGATCGCGCCTGGCCGCCAGGCGGTGACCAAGGTCACCCTGCACCCGGTCATCGAATGGGCCGGCCCGGCGCCGGACGCCGAGACCCTGGCCCGCCTGCACCACGAGGCGCACGAGGAATGCTTCATCGCCAACTCGGTGAAGACCGAGGTTGTGGTGGGCTGAGGGGGCGGCCGGCCCTCCCCCAAACCCCGTCATGCTCGGCCCTGTGCCGAGCATCCCTCGTCGAGGCGGGCGCAAGCGTCACGAGGGATCCCGGGCACAAGGCCCAGGATGACGCCGTGGGGGTGGCGCGGCCGCGCCCAAGCGTCCGCCTCCCTGCCTCCATCACCGTCACCCTCGGGCTTGACCCGAGGGTCCAAGAACACCGCGTTTGGCCTCTGTGTGCATGGATGGTCGGATCAAGTCCGACCATGACGGAACGGGGAAGGGCTAACCCCGGTGAGGATTCTCGAACACCGCCTCGACGTCCGTCTCGAACAGCACGGCGATGCGATAGGCCAGGTCCAGGGAGGGGTCGTGGCGGTCGCTCTCCAGGGCGATGACCGCCTGGCGCGACACCCCCAGGCGCTGGCCCAGCTCAGCCTGAGTCCAGCCGCGGGCGGTGCGCAGCTCGCGCAGACGGTTCTTCACGCCCGGCTGTTCCGCACCAGGGGGGTGACCAGGCCGAACGCCGCCCAGAACAGGGGATAGATCAGCCAGCCGGGCGCATGCGCGGCGCCGGCATAGGTCTCCAGGAAGCCCCAGGCGGAGAACAGGGCCATGGCGGCGCCCGATGCGATGACGAACCGCTTGGCCGCCAGGGCGCGGACGAACTCGTCGCTGTCACGCATCCAGACCAGCACCGCCCAGATCTGCCCGGCCACCGGCGCGGCCACCGCCAGGGCCAGCACCCAGGCCGCCGTCCGTCCGATGTCGTCGAAGGCGCCGGTGATCGCGGCGAGGTTGATGGCGACGTAGCCCGTCATGAAGGCGGCGGTGCGCCGGATATAGCGCCGGTCGGCAGGGGTGGCGGACATGGGGATGGGCCTCCGTGAATGTCAGGCCAACCTGACACGGAGGTCGTGTAAGGTCAACATGACATTTGTAGTCTGTAAGGCAGCCCGAGATGACCAAAGATTCAACGGAGGCTGGCGCTCAGGTGGAGAGCTGGTCTTAGGCCCCGCCCGAGAGCACCTCGTGCATCAACTTGCGGAGCTCCTTGCTGCCGGGGAACTGCGCCGCGAACTGTACGTCCCGTTTGCGCAGTCCCTCCTCGGTTTCATTAAGGAGTTCGGCTTCAGGTGGGGCGACCAGAAACAGGAGTAGGCTGAGGTAGGTGAAGGCGGCGATGCTGGCCTCAAAGAGGCGGTCCCAATCCTTCGGCCTGACCACCTTGGCGACGTAGTGAGGGATTCCGCCCTTCTGGCGTTCAAGGCACATGAAATGGACGGTCCCGTTTTTCTCATGCTTGAGCGGCGTCCCATGCACGATGATATTCCGCAGTGTCTTCTCGGCCTTGAACTTGGCGTTAGCCTTCGCCGCCCAATCAGATCCAGCCTCCAGCGTCGGGAACATGGCGACGGCTTCAGCAAGGTATTTTAGCTTGTGCTCCAAGGTCGCCGGGTAAGACGGTCGGGGCTGGCGAGTGTCGTGGTCTCGCATGATGGCGACCAAGACCACGTCCAAGGTGGCTTCGGCCAACCCCCATGTCCGAAGCATTGAGAATAGGCGGTCGGCGTGGGTCTCCGGTCCGTCGTAGTCTTTAAGTGTGGTTGTGGGCATGACGGACAAACCCTCTGAAAACGACGGTGCAGCGCTATTGGATCATAGATTCTGAACCGCCACTGCCGGCGAAGTGTCTCGGTTGACGGGTATTTCGCACGTCGTCGAAACCCCTACTCCCGCTTCCCCCACAGCGCCGCCGCATCCTCCGCGCTCAGCGGTCCCGCGTGCTTGGCGAGGATCGTCCCATCCGCCCCGACCAGATAAGTCTCGGGCACGCCGGTGACGCCGAATTCGACGCCGGCGCGGCCGTCGCGGTCCACCAGGTGGGTGGCGAAGGGATCGCCCAGGCGGGCCAAGAAGGCCTGCGTATTGGGCGGGGCGTCCTTGTAGGCGACGCCGATGATCGGGACGCCCGCGGCTTCCAGCTCCATCAGCACCGGATGCTCCACCTCGCACGGCGGGCACCAGGAGGCGAAGAAGTTGACCAGGACGGGCTGGCCGCCCAGCGCCTCGGCCAGGGCCACCGGGCGGCCGTCGGCCAGGGCGGGCAGGGCGAGCGCCGGGACGGGCTTGCCGACCATGGCGTCGGGCTGCACCTGCGGGTCGCGGTTCAGGGAGTAGAGGCCAAACAAGAGGCCCAGCGCCACCAGGGCCACCAGCGGCAGGATGGCCAGCCAGCGGCTCATGGGGCGGGGGCTTCGGTTGGCGTCGGGCGGCGCGCGGCCTCGGCGGCTTCTGCGGTCTGGCGCAGGGTCTCGGTGCGGGCGCGCCAGCGGCGGGCATGGGCCAGGGAGGCCGCGATCATGCCGGCGAAAACCAGCGCGGTGATGGCGAAGGCCGGCCACACAAAGGCGCCGTAGGGGCTGGCGTCGAAGTCGAGCATCATGGTCAGGCCCTCGCGGCGCGCAGCGCCAGCGCCTCGGCTCGGCGGCGCCACACCTCGCCGCGGATGCGCACCAGCCAGAGCGACCCGAAGGCCGACATATAGGCCAGGCCCATCAGCAGCAGGGGATAGAGGAAGACATCGGCCACGGTGGGGCCGTCGGCGCGGAACACCGAGGCGCCCTGGTGCAGGCTGTTCCACCAGTCCACCGAGAACTTGACGATGGGCAGGTTGACCACGCCCACCAGGGCCAGGATTGCGCCGGCCCGGGCGGCCTTGGCCTCGTCGTCGAGGGCGGCGCGCAGGGCCATATAGGCCACGTAGAACAGGAACAGCACCAGCACCGAGGTCATCCGCGCGTCCCACACCCACCAGGCGCCCCACATGGGCCGGCCCCACAGGGACCCGGTGATCAGCGCGAGTGCGGTGAAGGCCGCGCCCAGCGGGGCCGCGGCCTGGGCTGCGGCGTCGGCCAGGGCATGGCGGAAGACCAGCGACAGGAAGCTGGCGGTTCCGAGGCAGGCATAGACGAACAGGCTCATCCAGGCGGCGGGCACATGGATGAACATGATCCGCACCGTGTCGCCCTGCTGGTAGTCCTCCGGCGCGGCGAAGCCGAGATAGAGGCCGGCCAGGGCGAGGGCGGCGGCGATCACGCCGAACATCGGCGCGGCCCAGCGGGAGAACGCCATGAACCGTTCGGGATTGGACAGGAAGGCCGGCGCTGGGATCATGGCGTGGGCCATTAGCCCCTAGACCCCGGCCGCCGCAAGGCGATGCTAGAGCCTGATGCGATCAGACGGAACCGTCTGATCGTTGAATCAGGCTCTAAACTCTGAGTCTTGAGCGCGTTTCCTCCGATAACCGGTCCCCACTTATCGGAACGCGCTCTAGGTCGCAGCGACGTCATCTACCGCCACCAGATCGCCGGCCAGGGCCTTGTCGATCAGCGCCAGCGTGCGCTCGACCCCGAAGATGGCCACGAAGGAGCCGAAGCGCGGCCCCTGGCTCTGGCCGAGCAGCACTTCGTACAGGGCCGTGAACCAGGCGCGCAGGGGCTCGAAGCCGCCGGCCTTGCCGGCCTCGAACACCTCGTTCTGGATCGCCTCGGCGTCGGCGCCGGCTGGCAGGGCCCTCAGGCGGGCGGCCAGGTCCTCGATCGCCGCGCGCTCCTGATCGGTGGGCGCGCGGAAGGTCTTCGCGGGCTTCACGAAGTCCTCGTAGTAGTTCAGCGCGTAGCCCACGAGCTTGGCCAACAGCGGCTCGGTCTCCGGGGTCGAGCCGGGGATGTAGCGGCTGAGGAAGGCCCACAGGATGTCGGCCGTCGAGGCGTCGGCCGCCGAGACCAGGTTCAGCAGCAGGGAGAAGCTGACCGGCGAACCCTTTTCCGGCGGATCGCCTCGGTGGACGTGCCAGGCGGGATTATCCAGCTGCGCGGCGTTGTCGCCCTCGGCGCGCTTGCGATTGAGCGCATCGAGCTGCTGCAGATACTCGTCGGTCGCCTTGGGAATGACGTCGAAGAACAGGCGCTTGGCCGACTTCGGCGACTGGAACATGTAGTAGGCGAGGCTCTCGGGCGCGCCATAGCGCAGCCATTCCTCGATGGTCAGACCATTGCCCTTGGACTTGGAGATCTTCTGGTTGTTCTCATCCATGAAGAGCTCGAAGTGGAAGGCCTCCGGCGGCGTGCCGCCGAGCGCCTGACAGACCTTGTTGGAGACCCGCACGGAATCCACCAGGTCCTTGCCGGAGGCTTCGAAGTCCACCTCAAGCGCCGTCCAGCGGGCCGCCCAGTCTGGCCGCCACTGCAGCTTCACATGCCCGCCGGTGACCGGGACCTCGGTCAGGGTCCCGTCTTCGTCGGCGAAGACGATGGTCCCCTTGTCCAGGTTGCGCTCCAGGGTCGGGACCTGGAGGACCTTGCCGGTCTTGGGGCTGATCGGCAGGAAGGGGGAGTAGGTGGCCCGGCGCTCTTCGCCCAGCGTCGGCAGCATGATCGACTGGACCTTGTCGAACCGCTCCAGCAACCGCAGCAGCACGGGATCGAACAGGCCCGAGGTGTAGCAGTCGGTGGACGACATGAAGGTGTAGTCGAATCCGAAGCCGTCCAGGAAGGCGCGGAGGCGGGCGTTGTTGTGGTGGCCGAAGCTCTCGTGCTCGCCGAAGGGATCGCGCACCCGGGTGACGGGCTTGTCGCGATCCTCCTCCAGCATCTGGCGATTGGGCACGTTGTCGGGAATCTTCCGCAGCCCATCCATGTCGTCGGAAAACACGATCAGCTGGGTCGGAATGGCGTCGTCGGTCAGCGCCCGAAAGGCGGTGCGCACGATGGTCGGCCGGGTCGCCTCGCCAAAGGTGCCCAGGTGGGGCAGGCCGCTGGCCCCATAGCCGCACTGGAAGATGACGGGCTTTCGCAGGGCTTCAAAGGTGGCGACCGCCTCGCGGGCCTTGCCGGCGGCGATGAGGGTGGCCGCCAGGTCGCGCTCGGCGTCCGACAGCCGCAGGCGCAGGATCCGCGCCAGCAGGGCGCGCGCCTGTTCGAACGGCCAGCTCTTGGCCCCTTGGGCCGAATGTGAAAGTCCCTGAAGCATGGCTTGAGGCGGTAGCGCGCATGACCGCCGGCCTCAAGCGGCATTTGCCTTACCGGCCTCACGCCGCGTGCCGAACCGTCCTCACACCCCGCTTCCCTCGGGCTTGACCCGAGGGCCCATGCACACAGCCGTTCGCCGGTGTTCATGGATGGCCCGGTCAAGCCGGGCCATGACGGTGGAAGAGAAAACCACGAAGGGCACGAAGATCACCAAGGGCGCGCGATGTCTTCGTGCCCTTCGTGTGCTTTGTGGTGAACTTCTAACCGGCGCTCCGCGCCGTCAGCCCTCGGTGGGGGTCTGGAAGTGGCCGCGGATGGCGGCGACGGGTTTGGCGCGGGCCTCCTGCCAGGCTTCCACATGCACGCTGGAAATCCGCCGCCCGGCCTTCTTGATCTCCGCGCGGGCATAGGTGTCCATGGCCCGGCCTGGCCGCAGATAGTCGATGGTGACGTCGATGGTCTTGGCCGGCCGCGGACCGCCGGTGATCACCGCCAGCTGGGCCAGGGCCGTCATCTCCATGAAGGCGCCGAGCACGCCGCCGTGCAGGGCCGGCAGCATGGTGTTGCCGATCAGGTGGGGCGAGAACGGCAGGATGGCGGTCATCTCGTCGCCGGCCAACTCGGCCCGCATGCCGAGGAAGGCGATATAGGGGGTGCGCGCCAGGAAGGCGGCCAGGCGCTCGGCCGGGGTGGCGTCCGCGCTCATGCGCCGCCTCCGATCAGGGCGAAGGCCGCCTGGGCGGTGGCCACCGGATCATCGGGATCGCCGTCATGGGCCAGCGCCCGGACAAAGGCGATGGTGCGGGTCAGCTTGTAGCAATGGCCGTCGGCGACGAGATCGGCCTGGGGCCTGGCCGGCCGCATATAGTCGATGCGAAGGTCCAGCGTGCCCTGGGGGACGGCGGCGGCCGCGCGGATCGCCAGGCCGCAGACGTGGTCGAGCAGGGTGGTGACGACGCCCGAGGCGATGACCCCGGTCTCGGGATCCCCCACCAGGTCGGCGCGCCAGGGAACCCGGATGGCGCCGCGGGCTTCACTGATGGAGACGAACTGGAAGCCGAGCGCCTCGGTCTGAGGCGTGCGGGTGACCATGTGCCGGGCCGCCTGCTCGTCCAGGCTCCCGGTCATGGCGGCGATGAAGTCGGGCGGCTTGACCATCCCTGAGGGCCTAGCGGCTTGCCCTCGGGGCGGTCAACGAAAACGGCGCCGCCCGGAGCCGTTTAGAACAGCGGCAGGGTGTTGCTGTAGGCGGCGATGGCGATGGCCAGGATGGGCGTGGCGGCCAGGGCGATGTTGGCGAAGGCGAGGAGGTTGGAGCGGATCATGACAGGTCTCTCTGGTCTTGTGAGGGTGGAGCGCGTCGGCCGCGTTCCGATGACCCGTGTATAGTTCCACCGATCTCCGAATACTCGTTAAGTCTTGGTCATGAGCCCGATTTCATAATATGAATACTGTGTAATGAAGTGGACATTCCGTAATCTGGCGGGGCGCTTCGGGCTTCACCATCTGGAGGGGCGATGATCAAGCCGCAGGACCTGCTCTGCCCCCGCCCGGAGGGGCTCTATTGCGCGCCGGGGGACTTCTATATCGACCCCGTCCGGCCCGTGGCCCGCGCGGTGGTCACCCACGGCCATTCCGACCACGCCCGCGCCGGCCACGGCGCCGTGCTGGCCACCCCGGAGACCCTGGCCATCATGGCCGAGCGCTACGGCGAAGGCTTCGCCCAGACCCGCCAGGCCGCGCCCTATGGGGAGACCGTCGCCCGCGACGATGTGGCGGTGACCCTGGTCCCGGCCGGCCATGTGCTGGGCTCGGCCCAGGCGGTGGTCCGCTGGAAGGGCCTGACCATGGTGGTGTCGGGCGACTACAAGCGACGGCGCGATCCCACCTGCGCGGCCTTCGAGCCCGTGCCCTGCGATGTCTTCATCAGCGAGGCGACCTTCGGCCTGCCGGTCTTTCGCCATCCCGACGACGCCGGCGAGATCGCCCGTCTGCTGCGCTCGGTGGCCCAGTTTCCCGAGCGCACCCACATGGTCGGCGCCTATGCCCTGGGAAAGGCCCAGCGGGTCATCCGCCTGCTGCGCGAGGGCGGGTGGGACAGGCCGATCCACGTCCATGGCGCGCTGGAACGGCTCAACCGCCTCTATGAGCAGCACGGGGTGGACCTAGGCCCCCTGCTGCCGGCCACCACCGACAAGAAACAGGATTTCGCCGGCGCCATCGTCGTCGGCCCGCCCTCGGCGCTCGCCGACCGCTGGGGCCGCCGGTTCAACGATCCGGTCCTGGCCTTCGCCTCGGGCTGGATGCGGGTCCGGGCGCGCGCCCGCCAGCGGGGCGTGGAGCTGCCGCTGATCATTTCCGATCATGCCGACTGGGACGAACTGACCGCCACGGTGGACGAAATCCGCCCCGGCGAGCTGTGGATCACCCACGGCCGGGAGGAGGCCCTGGCCCGCTGGGCCGAACTTCAGGGCATTCCCGCCCGGGCGCTGGCCCTGGTGGGCTATGAGGAAGAGGACGAGGCGTGAGGCCGCCGCGCTCAGATGCAGGCGGGCAGGGTCAGCAGGCTGTCATTCCACTGGCCATGCTCATAGGCCCGCAGATACTTGCCGTTCGGCCCGTTCAGCACGCCGATCTCGGCCCGGTTGACGCCCGTCTGGATATAGAAGGTGTCGCGCCCGCCCTCGATGGCGGCGATCACCTCGGCCCTGGTGCGCTTCCAGCCGTGGCCGCCCAGATGGGTGATGCCCTCGTGCGGGCTCTTGCGGGGCTGCCTGGTGATGCAGGTCACGCGGGCGTCGGCCATGGTCTGGGGCTCCCGGGCTTGGGCGGCTGTCGCCCCCGCTATAGCCCAAGTCTCGCGGCGCGCCAGCCAGGGGCCCGGAGCTGATGCGCGCCTTCGCCGAGCTGCTCGACCGCCTGTCGCTTACCGCCTCGCGCAACGCCAAGCTGACCCTGGTGCGGGACTATCTGGCCACGACGCCCGATCCCGACCGCGGCTGGGCGCTTGCGGCCCTGACCGGCGACCTGACCTTTTCCGCCGCCAAGCCGGCCTTCATCCGCAAGGCGGTGGAAGAGCGGATGGACCCGGTCCTGTTCCGCTGGTCCTACGACTATGTGGGGGACCTGGCCGAGACCGTGGCCCTGGTCTGGCCCACGCGACCCGGCGCCAACCGCGAGCCGGAGCTGTCGGAGGTGGTGGACGCCCTGGCCGGCGCCACCCGGCCGGAGGTCCAGCGGCTGATCGAGGGCTGGCTGGATGCGCTGACCGACCCCACCGCCCGCTGGGCGCTGCTGAAGCTGATGACCGGCGGCCTTCGCGTTGGCGTCTCCTCCCGCCTGGCCAAGCAGGCCTGCGCCGACCTGGGCGGGGTGGCGATCAGTGAGGTCGAGGAGGTCTGGCACGCCCTGCACGCGCCGTATGAGGATCTGTTCGCCTGGCTGGAGGGGCACGGCACGCGACCCTCCCCCGATGCGCCGGGGCGGTTCCGGCCGGTGATGCTGGCCCAGGCCATCGACGAGGCGGCGGACTTCGCACGGCTGGACCCGGCCGACTATGCGGCGGAATGGAAGTGGGACGGCATCCGCATCCAGGCGGTCAGCGAGCAGGGAATCCGCAGGCTCTATAGCCGCACCGGCGACGACATCTCGGCGGTCTTTCCCGACGTGGTCGAGGCGCTGGACTTCGAGGGCGCCCTGGACGGCGAACTGCTGGTGCGGCGCGAGGGCGTGGTGGCGCCGTTCGGGGACCTGCAGCAGCGGCTGAACCGCAAGAGCGTGGACGCCAAGATGCTGCGGGCCTATCCGGCCGCCATCCGCGCCTATGACGTCCTGGCCCTGGAGGGGGAGGACCTGCGAACCCTGGCCTTCACCGAGCGCCGGGCGCGGCTGGAGGCGCTGGTGGCGCGGCTGGCCGATCCGCGCATCGATCTGTCGCCCCTGCAGCCGTTCGCGACCTGGACCGAGCTGGCCGACCTGCGGGCCGCGCCGCCGGCTGGCGATGCGCAGATCGCCGAGGGGCTGATGCTCAAGCACCTGACCTCGATCTATGAGGCCGGCCGGCCCAAGGGACCCTGGTTCAAGTGGAAGCGCGATCCGTTCCTGATCGATGCGGTGCTGATGTACGCCCAGCGGGGGCACGGCAAGCGCTCCAGCTTCTATTCCGACTACACCTTCGGGGTGTGGACCACCGGGCCTGAGGGGGACCGTGTCCTGACGCCGGTGGGCAAGGCCTATTTCGGCTTCACCGATGCGGAGCTGAAAGAGATCGACAAGTTCGTCCGCGACAACACCATCGAGCGGTTCGGCCCGGTCCGCTCGGTCCGCGCCGAGGCGCATAAGGGTCTGGTCTTCGAGGTGGCCTTCGAGGGGCTGCAGCGCTCCACCCGCCACAAGTCCGGCGTGGCCATGCGCTTCCCCCGCATCAGCCGCCTGCGCTGGGACAAGCCGCCCGGCGAGGCCGACGAACTCTCCAGCCTGGAGCGGATGCTGGACCAGATGGAGCGGCGGTAGGGGCGGGCGATCGGCTGCGCGTCGCCCTAACCCACCTCGTCATGCTCGGCCTTGTGCCGAGCATCCCTCGTCGAGGCGGGCGCAAGCGTCACGAGGGATCCTGGGCACAAGGCCCAGGATGACGTGATGAGGTGGAGCCTAGAAAGCGACCGCGCCCCTCACGGCAGGCGGCCCCGGGCCTTGAGGAAGGCGCGCAGGTCGCCGTCTTCGACCAGCAGGCCCTCGACGCCGGCGCGGTCGGCCGCCTCCATGTCGCCTGGCTTGTCGCCGACCATGAAGGAGGCCCGACGGTTCACCGCCCAGTCCGCCCTGGCCTGTGGCAGAACGCCGGGGCTGGGCTCGCGACCACCGGCGCCGCGGTGGCGCTACCGCGCTCCCCGCC
>CALEOQ010000340.1 GCA_937910255.1 uncultured Caulobacteraceae bacterium
GGAGTGTGGGTGTGCGTTGTGTTCTTTTGTTGGAGGATGAGCCGACAAACGGGTGTACGACGTGACTGGATTTCAGACGTGTGCTCTCCCGAGCTGGTCGAGGGCGGCCTTCCGGCCGGTCGGACCGAGTTCCGCGCCTACGCCACCGTCCTGGCCGAAGCGCCCCTGGAGCCCGGCTCACGGGTGGCGTTCAAGTATCAGGCCGCCGAGCCCATGCCGGTGCTGACGGAACTCTCTGCACGCTAAGCCTGGATCCCCGGCGCGCCGCCGCGGCTGTGGCGTCCGCCTTGCGGATCATGGTAGGCGGCCGGCTATGCAAAGGCCGGAGTTGATATGAGCGAGACCCTGCGAGGCGGCGTCATTGGCGCCGGCGTCTTCGGGACCTATCACGCCCGGCAATATGCCCGTCTGCCTGGCGTCGCCCTGGCGGCCGTGCTCGACCCCCATCCGGAGCGCGGCGCCGCCCTGGCCATGCCCCTGGGCGGCCGCGCCTTCACCGAGCTGGACGCCTTTCTCGAGGCTGTCGACGTGGTGACGGTGGCCTCGCCCGCCCCCTGGCACACCGAACAGGCCCTGGCGGCGATCAAGGCCGGCAAGTCCGTCTATGTGGAAAAGCCCATCGGCGTCGATGTCGCCCAGGCCGAGGCCCTGGCCGCCGAGGCCGCCCGCCGCAATCTGGTGGTCGCCTGCGGTCACCAGGAGCGGGTGCTGTTCCAGGTGATGGGTCTGTTCGACATCCCGGCCCAGCCCCTGCGGCTGGAGGCCGTGCGGCATGGCACGCCCTCGGAACGGAGCCTGGACGTCTCGGTGGTGCTGGACCTGATGATCCACGACCTGGATCTGGCGCTGGCGCTCTCCAGGGCCGCGCCAGTGACCGCCGAAGGCGAGGGGGCGACCCTGCGCAGCGAATCCTGGGACGTCGCCCGCAGCGAGGTCACCTTCGATGACGGCTTCACGGCGCTCTTCGATGTCTCCCGGGTGGCGGAGGCCCGCAAGCGGACCATGAAGCTGGTCTATCCCTCCGGCGAACTGGAGATCGACTTCCTGACCCGGGAATTCCGCAACACCACCGGCTTTGCGCTGAACCCCGACTTCGCCGAGACGCCGGCGGCCAAGGACACCCTGGGCGCCAGCATCGAGGCCTTCCTCGCCGCCGTCCGGGGCGAGGCGCCCCGCCCCGTGGTGACGGCCGACGAGGCCATCCGCGCGCTCGATCTGGCCCTGGCGGTCGAGCAGGGGCTGGCCGACACCGGCGGGAAATAGCCAGGGCGCGCGGCGGTGATGCGCTAGACTGGCGGCCTGGATTTGCAGGAGAGCCCAAATGGCCGACGCCTACGATTTCTCGTTCCACGCCATCGACGGGGGCGAGCTGCCCCTAACCACGTTCAAGGACAAGGTGGTGCTGGTGGTCAACACCGCCTCCAAGTGCGGCCTGACGCCACAATATGAGGGGCTGGAAAAGCTCTATGGCGACTATCGCGACAAGGGGCTGGTGGTGCTGGGGGTGCCCTCCAACCAGTTCGCCGGCCAGGAGCCGGGGACCGAGAGCGAGATCGCCGCGTTCTGCGCCACCACGTTTGGCGTGGACTTCCCCCTGACGGCCAAGACCGACGTGAAGGGCGAAACCGCCCACCCCTTCTATCAATGGGCCAAGGCCGAGCTGGGCGAGTCGGCTGACCCGGCCTGGAACTTCCACAAGATTCTGGTGGGCAAGGACGGCCGCCTGATCCGCGCCTTCGGGCCGCGGACCGAGCCCATGGATCCTGAGGTTGTCGGCGCCGTCGAAGCCGCCCTCTAGACAGGTCGGGGACAGGTTCGCCTGTCCCCGTTAGCTCGACTCCAGAAAACTTCATCGCCCCGTCGCGGGGCTGTCATTCCCCGGGTCCAGAGCGGCGCCGTCGAGAAAGCTCGACCTGGAATCGGGGATAAACAATGCATCATCTGGGTCTCAAACGCAGACTGTACGCGACTGTCGCGATCACCATGGCAATCGGCGCCCTGGGCGGCCAGGCCCGGGCTGACGACGCCGCCACCGTCGACGAGGTCATCGTCACCGGCACCCGCGAGGTCGGCCGCACCCAATTCACCACGCTCGCGCCCGTCGACGTGCTGTCGGAAAAGACCATCCAGGCCTCGGCCACCGCCCAGCTCGGCGAGAACCTGGCCCAGCAGATCCCCTCCTTCATCGTCCAGCGCCTACCGACCTCCGATGGCCTGCAGTTCGTGCGCCCGGCCACCCTGCGCAATCTTTCGCCCGACCAGACCCTGGTGCTGGTCAACGGCAAGCGCTTCCACCGCTCGGCCTTCCTGGGCTCCCGCGGCGCCCAGGCGGCCGACCTGGCCCAGATCCCGTCCTTCGCCGTGAAGCGGATCGAGGTCCTGCGGGACGGCGCCTCGGCCCAGTACGGTTCCGACGCCATCGCCGGCGTGATCAACGTCATCCTCAATGACGCGCCCGGCGTGCGCGCCTTCGCCCAGGCCGGCCAGTACGCCGAAGGCGATGGTGAGACCTACCGCGCCGGCGTGCGGGCGGGCATGGAGCTGGGCCAGGACGGCCATCTGGCCCTGACCGCCGAATGGTCCGACGCCAAGGCCACCTCGCGCTCGCGCCAGCGCCAGGACGCCATCGACTTCCAGGCGGCCAATCCGGGCCTGACCCTGCCCGACCCCGTCCAGCGCTGGGGCAATCCCGACCTGGAGACCCAGAGCCTGGCCCTGGACGGCGCCGTCCCGCTCGCTGATCTCGGCGAGCTCTACGGCTTTGCGACCTTCACCCGCACCGAGGGCGTGAACGACATCAACTGGCGCAACCCGGCCACCAATCCGGGCATTTACGGCCGCTCCAGCGCCTTTCCGGGCTTTGATCTGAAGACCATCTATCCGGCTGGCTTCACCCCCGTCGAAGGGGTCGAAGGCGAGGACTATCAGACCGTGCTGGGTCTGCGTCAGGACGGCGGGATCATCAGCTGGGACATCAGCGCCTCCTATGGCCGCAACACCAGC
Source organism: uncultured Caulobacteraceae bacterium (assembly GCA_937910255.1). Taxonomy (GTDB): domain Bacteria; phylum Pseudomonadota; class Alphaproteobacteria; order Caulobacterales; family Caulobacteraceae; genus Phenylobacterium. Next base: position 3,004 of record CALEOQ010000340.1, read on the forward strand.
GCCTTCTTCCTCGACAACACGATCAACGCTTCCCTCGGCCCCAACAGCCCCACCAGCTTCGACCTGGGCGACCTGGTGCAGGAGGAGTTCAACCTCAACGCCGACGGGGTCTATCGCCTGGACCTGGGCGCCCTGGCCGAGCCGGTGAACGTCGCCTTCGGCGCCGAGCGACGGGTCGAGACCTACGCCATCAAGGCCGGCGATCCCGCCTCCTATGCCGTGGGACCTGGCGCGGCCACCGGCCTGGCGCCGGGCTCCAACGGCTTCCCGGGCTTCAGCGACATCCAGGCCGGGGAATGGGAGCAGGAGAGCTACGCCGCCTATGTGGACGTGGAGGCTCAGCTCACCGAGCAATGGAGCCTGGGCGGCGCCCTGCGCTATGAGGATTTCTCGGAATTCGGCGACACGGTGAACGGCAAGCTCGCCAGCCGCTTCGCCCTGACCGACAACCTGGCCCTGCGTGGATCCTGGTCCACGGGCTTCCGCGCCCCGACGCCGGGGCAGCTCAACTCGACGAGCACCTCGCAGGGGCTCGACACCGTCACCTTGCAGCTGTTCACCTCGGGTCGTCTGTCGCCGACCAATCCGGTGGCTGTCTTCCTGGGCGCCGAACCGCTGTCGCCCGAAGAGTCCGACACCCTGGCGGCGGGCCTGACCTGGCGCACCGACTATGGCTTCTCCGGTTCGATCGACGCCTATCAGATCGACGTCTCCGACCGCTTCTCCAGCTCGGCCTCGGTGACCGTGACGCCGGCCATCCGCGCCCAGCTGGTGGCCGCCGGCGTCCCCGGCGCCTCGGCCTTCACCCGGGTCAACTGGTTCACCAACGACTTCGACACCCGCACCCGCGGCGTCGATGTGGTCGGCGCCTATGATCGCGACCTGGGGCCGGGCCGCCTGAACCTGACCGGCGCCTACAACTACAATGAGACTGAGGTGACCGACGGCGCCATCGCCACCAACGCCACCCAGAAGCGCCAGTTCGAAGAGCGGACGCCGCAGCACAACGCCACCGCCTCGGCGACCTACGGGGTCGGCGCCTTCGAGGTGACCGGCCGGGCGCGCTATTACGGGTCGTGGACGGACTCCACCGGCAACTCCACCGGCGACATCTTCCAGACCTTCGGGGCGGTGACCTTCATCGATCTTGCGGTGAGCTACAGCCCGACCGAGCGGATCTCGATCCGGGTGGGGGCGGAGAACATCTTCGACACCTATCCCGACGAGGCGGTGTTCCAGGCCAGCCGCGGGCTCATCTACTCGCGCAACTCGCCCTACGACACCAATGGGGCGATGTACTACCTGCGCCTCGACACCACCTTCTAGAAGGACGCTTGGCCATGACGAACCTCACCCGCCGCGGCGTCGTCGCCGCCGGTCTGGCCCTGGGCGCAGGGTCGGGAATGGCGGCGGCCCAGCCCGCTGCGGGGGGGATCGCCCTGGCTGCCGATGAGACGTACTGGGCGCAGATCGCCGCCCAGTACGATCTCACCTCCGAAGTCATCCAGCTGGAGAACGGCAACTGGGGGATCATGGCCCGGCCGGTGCTGGCGGCCTATGAGCGCCACCAGGCGATGGTCAACCGCCGGAACTCCTACTATTCGCGCCGGGAATATGGCGACGACCTGGCCCGCATCCGGGCGCGGGTGGCCGCCAATCTGGGGGGCGCGCCCGAGGAGATCGCCTTCACCCGCGGCGCCACAGAGGCCCTGCAGGCCTTGATCGGCGGCTACAACCGGCTGAAGCCCGGCGACCAGGTGCTGATCGCCGACCTCGACTACGACTCCATGCAGAGCGCCATGGCCTGGTTGCGCGATCGCCGGGGCGCCGAGCTGGTCCGCGTCGCCCTGCCTGAGCCCGCCACCCGCCAGGGCCTGATCGACGCCTACGCCGGAGCCCTGGACACCCATCCCAAGGTGCGGCTGATGCTGCTGACCCAGGTCAGCCATCGCAATGGCCTGCACCTGCCGGTCGCCGAGATCACCGCCCTGGCGCGGGCGCGCGGGGTCGATGTGATCCTCGACTCCGCCCATGCCTGGGGTCAGGTGCCGACGACCCTGCCGGAGCTCGGCGCCGATTTCGTCGGCCTGAACGGCCACAAGTGGATCGGCGCGCCGATCGGCGTGGGCGTGCTCTACATCGCCAAGGCGCGCATCCCCGACATCGACCCCTTCATGGGGATAGACGATCACCGCCCCGGGGATGTGGGCCTGCGGGTGCATACCGGCACCTCCAACATGGCCGCCTACCTGGCCCTGGAGGACGCGCTGAATTTCCACGAGGCCATTGGCGCGCCGGCCAAGGCCGCGAGGCTGACCTATCTGCGTCGCCGCTGGACCGAACCCCTGCGCGACGTGCGGGGCGTGCAGGTCCTGACGCCGGAGGATGACCGGCTCGGTTCGGCCCTTGGGGCCTTCCGCCTGACGGGGCGGACGACGCCGGCGGAGAATACCGAGCTGGCCAGGATTCTGCTGGAGCGCTTCGGCATCTTCACGGTCGCCCGCCATGGCCTGGCCAGCGGCTCCTGCGTGCGGGCCACGGTCAGCCTGTTCACGCGCCCCGCCGAGGTCGACCGGCTTGCACAGGCGCTGGAGGTCCTCAGCCGGGCCTGACGAGGGCGCCGCCGCCCTTGGCGACTCCCCTCGTGAGGGTCTAGGGAAGGCGCCTTCGCCACCTGGGCTTGAGGGGCTTTCGAAACCATGCGTCGTCTGGGCCTGATCGGCGGCATGAGCGCCGAAAGCACCACCACCTATTACCAGCTCCTCAACCAGGGGGTCCGCGCCCGTCTGGGCGGGCTTCACTCTGCCGAGCTGCTGCTCTGGTCGGTGGACTTCGCCCCCATCGCCCAGTTGCAGGCGGCCGGCGACTGGGCGACGGCGGGCGCCCGTCTGGCGCAGGCGGCCCATGTGCTCGAGCGGGCCGGCGCCGAGGCGATCCTGATCTGCGCCAACACCATGCACCTGGTCGCCGACAATGTGGCCGCGGCCGTCTCCGTGCCGCTGATCCATATCGGCGACGCCACGGCCCAGGCGCTGGTGGATCAGGACCTGAAGCGGCCCCTGCTTCTGGCCACGCGCTTCACCATGGAAGAAGCCTTCTACCGCGATCGCCTGGAGAGCTACGGTCTGCAGCCCATGATCCCCGGCGAGGGAGCGCGGGAGCGGCTGCACGCCATCATCTATGACGAGCTCTGCCAGGGGGTGATCGATATGGGCTCCCGCACCGCGGTCATGGCGATCATCGAACGTGGCCGCGCCGAGGGCGCCGACAGCGTGATCTTCGGCTGCACCGAGCTTGGCCTGCTGCTGGAGGCCGATGGCGTGGGTTTGCCGGTGGTCGATTCGGCCCTGGCCCACGTGAACGCGGCCCTGGACTTCGCCCTGGCCAAGCCCGCCTGATCAATCGCGCCGTTTTCGGTGGGCCTCGGCGTTGATGTATTCCTCAAAGCCGCTGGCCTGCACCGCACGGTCTTCAAGCCTGGCGGGAGACGGCGCGCCGGCCGGCGGCTCGCCGAGGGTGATGGACGGACCGCCGGCGCTGGGCGGGGCGGCCACTGAAAAGGCGCTGGGCTGGTCCCAGGGGGCTGCGCCGCCCTTCTTGGCCGCATGGGCGGCGCGTTCGGCGTCGGTGACGACGCCGTCCCGGTCGGCGTCAGCAGGATGATGCAGGCGCAGGCCCTGGGCCTGGGCGCCGCCAGCGATCATCATGGCGGCGAAGCTCGCCAGGATCAGGTTCCGCATTCTCGCCTCCACGCCAGGTCAGGCCAGTATTCTGGATCGCGACGGCGCAGGGTTCAACCGCTTCAAGGCAGGGCCGCAACCCCAAAGAGATAGGGATGGCCCAGCAGCAGGGCGGCATAGACCGCCAGCGCCGCCAGGGGCCGCCAGAGGCCGATCTCGCCCAGCTTCAGGGATTGGCGCTGCGCCAGGATGGCGGCGAAGGGGATGTTGGAGGTCTGTTGCGCGAAGGACTCCCATTTCGGCCCCAGAGCCCGGCGGCGCTTGGCGTCGATGCTGGTGGTTCCGGCCAGGGCCAGGACCAGCAGGGTGCCGAACAGGGTCATGCTGGCGCGGTCGCCGTTGACGATCAGATGGCCGCTCGCCCAGATCGCCACCCCCCACAGGAAGGGATGCCGCGTGATCCGCAGCATGCCTTTGACGGCGTCGTCTCGCTCCAGCACGCCCTCCTGCTTGACGCTGGTGGGGTTGGGCGTGGTCAGCCCGACGACGATGAAGACCACGGCGATGAGCTGCAGCAGGATCTGGGTGTGGCGGGTGGCCGGGCCGACGCCCCAGTAGACCGTGTTCCACACTTCGCCCCGGGCCTGGCCATAGGCCATGATCATCCAGGTTAGGCCGGCGATGGAGAGCAGCGAGAACAGGCCCATATAAGGGCCTTCGCCGATCCGGCGGACGACGCCGTCGCGGACGCTGGTCCCTGAGATCAGCAGATGGATCATGACGAAGAAGGCGGCGGCGGCGGTCAACTGGATCATCTGGCGGTCTCCGGACTCTGCCTCCAGCATCCGCAGATAAATTTACACCGTCAAGTAAAGGCTTCGTCCTCGTCGCCTTCAAACAGGTCGCGGGTGCGAGGCTCGCGGGGCGGCTCACGCCGCGCCCGCGCAGCCGGGCGGGGGTGCGATTCGGCCTCATCGTCCCAGGGCGGCGCATCTTGTGGGGGCGGTGCGACCCGTTGGGGTTGGGCCTGAGCCTGAGCCTGCGGCGGCGGCGCAGCGGCCGGCCGGGGCGGGGCGGCGCGACGCAGGATGGCTTCCACCCGGGCGATCCAGCGGTTGGCCTCCTGGATGGCCTCGGCCGGGGAGGGCGCGCGCCGGCGGGCCTCGTCGCCTGGCGACCACATGGCGATCTCGAAATCGGGATGGCGGGCGTCGTCGAAGACCAGTCTCAGGGTGATCTGGCCGGCGCCCGGCGTCGTCCGCTCCAGGGCGCGGCGGGCCTCGCCGCGATAGGCCCGGGCCCGGACCTCCCCATCGACGATCAGTTCGGCCCCGACCAGCTCGTCGATCCGGTAGACCAGGCACCAGGCGCCTTGGTCCCAGGCCACGGCGGCCAGGTTGCGGGCGAAGTTGAACCCGACCCCTCGGCCATTGGCGACGATCACGGCGTCGGCGGGCAGTTTGAGGACGTGACGGAAGGCCCGACGAATGCGCCGCTCTTCGTCCATGAACCATATGGCGGCGCTGCCGGCGAAGGTCACCGCCGTGCCCGCCAGGGCCAGCCATAGAAGGAGGCGCGCCGTCTCGTCCATGGGCAAAACCTAACCCCGTTCGCCGCGGCCGAGAAGCCGCTTAGAGGTCGAGTTCGATGACCAGGGGGACGTGGTCGGAGGGCTTTTCCCAGCCGCGGACATCCCGGTGAATCTCGCACGCTCGCAGAACGTCGGCGGCCTGGGGCGACAGCAGGGCGTGGTCGATGCGGATGCCATGGTTCCGCTGCCAGGCGCCGGCCTGATAGTCCCAGAAGGTGTAGGCGCCCGGCGCCCCATCGGCCTGCAGATAGGCGTCGGCGAGCCCCAGCCACTTCATCGCCCGGAAGGCCTGGCGGGTGCGCGGCAGGAACAGGGCGTCGTCGGTCCACCGCTCGGGGTTTTCGGCGTCGCGGGGCTCGGGGATCACATTGTAGTCGCCCATCAGGGCCAGGGGCTCCTCGAGGGTCAGCAGGTCCTGGGCGTGCCGGTGCAGCCTGTCCATCCAGCCGAGCTTGTAGTCGTACTTCTCGGTGGTCGCCGGATTGCCGTTGGGCAGGTAGATCGAGGCCACCCGAACCGGGCGGGGTCCCGAGACGACCGCCTCGATATAGCGCGCCTGTTCGTCGCTCTCGTCGCCGGGCAGGCCGCGCCGCACGTCCTCCAGGCGGGTCTTGGAGAGGAGGGCGACGCCATTATAGGTCTTCTGGCCGAGGACCTCGACATTATAGCCAAGCCGTTCAAAGGCTTCGGCTGGAAACTTCTCGTCGACGCACTTGATCTCCTGCAGGCAAGCGACGTCGGGCTGGGCTTCTTCGAACCAGCGGACCACCGTCTCGATCCGGGCATTGACGGAGTTCACGTTCCAGGTGGCCAGGCGCATCGCGGTCTCCAGGTGTGCGGCGAAGCGCGAAGCTAGAGGGGCGGGCCGCCCGGCTCAATGGGACTTGAAGGGCCTGTCGGCCTCAGATCGAGAAGCTGACGCCGCAGCCGCAGCTGGACTTGGCGTTGGGATTGCGGATCTTGAACTCCGCCCCCACCAGCTCGTCGACGAAATCGATCTCCGAGCCCTTGAGCATGATCAGCGACATCTCGTCGACCAGGGCCGCGGCGCCGTCGCGTTCGATGCGCAGATCGTCAGGTTCAGCGGCGTCCACCAGGTCGAGCTGGTACTGGAATCCCGAACAGCCGCCGCCCTCTACCGCGATGCGCAGCATGATCGGCTTGCCTTCGGTCTGGCTGATCGCCTTGAGCCGGTCGGCGGCCGCGGCGGAGAGGGTGAGATCGACTGTGGTCATGACCTGTTAATTCAACACGTGACTTGAACTATATGAGGGCTCCAGCGGCTTCGACCAAGAGGCCCGACCAAAGAAGGGTTTGATGGCCGCTTCCTTACCGTACCGTGTCGCCTATGCCGAAGACCCTGCCGCCTCCCGTGGGCGCAAGTTCGAGGAGGCCGAAAGCGCCACCCGCACGCCCTTCGCCCGCGACCGCGACCGCATCATCCATTGCACCGCCTTCCGGCGACTGAAGGAGAAGACCCAGGTCTTCGTGGCCCATGAGGGCGACCACTTCCGCACCCGCCTGACCCATTCGCTGGAAGTCGCCCAGATCGCCCGCTCCCTGGCCGCAGCCCTCGGGCTCGACGTGGACCTGGCCGAGACCATCGCCCTGGCCCACGATCTGGGCCATCCGCCCTTCGGCCACGCCGGCGAGGATGAGCTTCAGGTGCTGACCGAGGCCTATGGCGGCTTCGATCACAACGTCCAGACCTTCCGGGTCGTGACCAAGCTGGAGCGCCGCTACCCGCTTTTCGAAGGTCTGAACCTGACCTGGGAGACCCTGGAAGGGGTGATCAAGCACAACGGCCCGGTGGCCTCGAAGCTCGACCGCCCGTCCTGGAGCGCCATCGGCGAGTTCGACAGCCAGTACGACCTGCGCCTCTCGACCTGGGCGTCGGCCGAGGCCCAGGTGGCCGCGCTGGCCGATGACATCGCCTACAACAACCACGATGTGGACGACGGCGTGCAGGCGGGGCTGTTCCATCTGAAGGAGCTGCTGGACGTGCCGCTGATCGGGCCGATCCTGCATCAGGTCTTCCTCGACTATCCCGATCTCGACCCGGGCATCACGCGCCTGGAGGCGGTGCGGCGGATGATCGGCGCCATGGTCGATGACGTGCTGGCCGAAACCCGCCGGCGGGCCGAGCGTCATGGCCTGGCCTCGCCGGAGGACGTGCGGATGATGGGCGGCGCCCTGGTGGCCTTCTCGCCGGACATGGTGGAGGACCTCTCGCAGCTGCGGGCCTTCCTGATGGAGCGGATGTATCGCCATTGGCGGGTCAACCGCACCCGCAGCCAGGCCCGTCGCATTCTGGCCGAGATGTTCGGACTCTTCATGCAGGAGCCGGACGTGCTGCCCACCGAGTGGTTCGCAAGGTCGAAGGACCGTGACGAGGCTGGCCGGGCGCGGGTGGTGTGCGACTATATCGCCGGCATGACCGACCGTTACGCCATCGAGGAGCACCGCCGGCTTTTCCACCTCGACGTCTGGAATTAGCGCTTAGAACTGGCCCATCGGCCGCTCGCCTTCGATAGACTTGCCGAAAGGCGTCGACCGATTCGCTCGGGCGGCGTCAGAGCCTGAGAGTTCAGCGCGCTTGATCCGATAGCCGGTTCCCACTTATCGGAACGCGCTCTAGAGACCTGTTTTTCCCGCGGAGCCTTCGCGATGTCCGACCATGATCGCGGCGCCTATACGCCTCCCACCGATGCGCCGCTGTCGTTCGACGCGCGCCAGCCCGTGCGCGGATCGCGCCCTGCGCCCATGATGCTGGTGATCAGCGCCGTCGTCCTGGTGGTGCTGGTGATCGCCGTCGTGCTGATCTATCGCTCCGGCGCCCGCGAGGCCGGCGAGCCGCCGCAGACGGTGGGAACGCCCGTCGGCGAAATGAAGACCGCGCCTTCGCCGGAGGACCAGCCGGTCGACCCCGCCACCGGCCTGCAGATCTATCGCTCGGAGGATGGCGCGCCGGCGCCCGCCGAACCCAACTTCGTGCCGCCGCCGGAAGAGCCTCAGGCCCGCCCGGCGCCTGACCTGCGCCCCTCGGCGCCGATTTCCAGCCCGCCGACCGCCCCGGCCCAACCGGCGCCCCAGCCCGCGCCGAAGCCGGCCGCCAAGGCCCCGGAGCCCGCGGCCCCGACACCCAAGCCCGCCCCGGCCCCTGCGGCCGTGGCCGCGGGCGGGGCCATGGTTCAGGTGGGCGCCTTCTCGTCCGAAGCCCTGGCTGACGCCGGCTGGAGCGACGCCATGCGCGCCCTGCCGGACTCCGCCGCCGGCAAGGGCAAGCGGGTCGAGCCGGTGGAGAGCAACGGCAAGACCCTCTATCGCGGCTATGTCACCGGCTTTTCCTCCCGCAGCGAGGCGACCGCCTTCTGCGACCGCCTGAAGGCGGCCGGCCGCAGCTGTTTCGTCCGGTGAGTATTCGCGCCTGCATCTTCGGCTGCGCGGGCCTGGAGCTGACCGCTGACGAGGCGGCCTTCTTCGCCGACGTGAAGCCGTGGGGCTTCATCCTGTTCAAGCGCAACGTGGACAGTCCCGCCCAGGTCCGGCGGCTGGTGGAGGCTCTGCGCGAAACCGTCGGCCGCGAGGATGCGCCGGTGCTGATCGACCAGGAGGGCGGCCGGGTCCAGCGCCTGGGACCGCCGCACTGGCCGGCCTATCCGCCGGGCCGCGCCTATGGCGAGCTGGCCGGCAATGACCCGCTGCTGCGCCGGGAGATCACCCGCCTGGGCGCTCGGCTGATGGCCCACGACCTGGCCGAGCTGGGCATCAACGCCGACTGCGTGCCGGTGCTGGACGTGCCCCAGGCCGGCGCCCATGACGTCATCGGCGACCGCGCCTATGGACAGACCGCCGAGGAGGTCGCCCTGCTCGGCCGAGCCGCCGCCGAGGGGCTGATCGCCGGCGGGGTGCTGCCGATCATCAAACACATCCCCGGCCATGGCCGCGCCACAGCCGACAGCCATCTCGACCTGCCGGTGGTCGACGCCGCCCTGGAGGATCTGGAGGCGGTGGACTTCGAGCCGTTCCGCATCCTGTCGGACATGCCCATGGCGATGACCGCCCACGTGGTCTATTCGGCCATCGACGCCAAGCGGCCGGCCACCACCTCGCGCAAGGCGATCAAGCACGTCATCCGCGAGTCCATCGGCTTCCAGGGCCTGCTGATGAGCGACGATCTTTCGATGAAGGCCCTGTCGGGAGACTTCAAGGACCGCACCCGGGCCTCGTTGGCCGCCGGCTGCGACGTGGTCCTCCACTGCAATGGCGACATGGCCGAGATGGCGCCCATCGCGGCGGCCTGCGGCAAGCTCTCCGGCAAGGCCCGTCGCCGGGCCGAAGCCGCCCTCGGCCGCCTGGCCAGACGACCAGAACCCCTCGACCTCGCCGAGGCCCGCGCCCGGTTCGAGGCGGCCTTCGACGGCGGCTGATGAGCGACGCCGGCTTCCAGCCTAATCTCGACTTCGAGGCCGCGGCCACCGCGGCCGAGGACGGCGAGGCTCTGATCATCGACGTCGATGGCTATGAGGGCCCGCTGCACGTGCTGCTGGCGCTGGCCCGCACCCAGAAGGTCGACCTGCTCAAGCTGTCGGTCCTGAAGCTCGCCGAACAGTATCTGGCCTTCGTCCACCAGGCGCGCCGCCTGCGATTTTCCCTGGCGGCGGACTATCTCGTCATGGCCGCCTGGCTGACCTATCTGAAATCGCGCCTGCTGTTGCCCAAGCCCGAACGGCCCCAGGCCGAGGAGCCGCCGGCCGAGGAGATGGCCGCCCAGCTCGCCTTCCGCCTGGCCAAGCTCGACGCCATGCGCCAGGCCGCCGAGGCCTTGAAGGCGCGCCCCCAGCTTAACCGTGACGTGTTCGGCCGCGGCGATCCCGAAGCCATCCGGATCATCCCCTCGATGCGCATCGAAGGCGACCTCTACAGCCTGATGGACGCCTATCTCGACCAGCGCCGTCGTGAGAAGAGCCGCCACTACGCCCCGCGGGCGCCCAAGGCCTACCCGCTGGAGGCGGCCCGCGACCGCCTGCGGGGCCTGCTGCCGGAACTGGACCGCTGGACGCCCCTGGCCGGCGTCGCACCGATCCGCGCCGGGGCGGGCGAGGGGCCGTCGAGGGCCTCCTATCTCGCCTCCACCCTGTCGGCGAGTCTGGAGCTGGTGAAGGAGGGCGCGCTCGAAGCCCGCCAGCTGGAAGCCTTCGCCGATCTCTATCTGCGCGCCCGCCGTGAAGGGACTGCGGCATGAGCGCGTCCGACGAGCGCGCCCTGGAGGCGCTGCTGTTCGCCGCTGCCGGACCCTTGAGCGCCGCCGAGCTTGCCGAGCGCCTGGGGCCCGAGGCCGATGTGGGCGGAGCGCTGATGGCGCTCAAGGCCCGCTATGAGGGCCGCGGCGTGGAGCTGGTCTGCGTCGCCGATCGCTGGCGGTTCCAGACCGCCGCCGACCTGGCCCATCTGATGATCGAGGCCCGCGAGGAGCCGCGGCGCCTGTCCAAGGCCGCCCAGGAGACCCTGGCCATCATCGCCTATCACCAGCCGGTGACCCGCGCCGAGATCGAATCGGTGCGCGGGGTTCAGGCCAGCAAGGGCACCCTGGATGTGCTGCTGGAGCTTGGCCTGGTCCGCATGCGCGGCCGCCGCCGTACGCCAGGGCGGCCCGTCACCTACGGCACGACCGACGCCTTCCTGGAACACTATGGGCTGGCCAGTCTGGTGGATCTGCCAGGCATGGCCGAGATGAAGGCCGCTGGCCTGCTGGGGCTGGACCTGCCGCCGGATTTCTCCGTGCCCGATCCGTCCGCGGCGGCGGCCGACGAGGATCTCATCGCCCTGGACAGCGACGCGCCGGAATTTCACACCGATTTCCTGGGCGGGGACGAAGACAGCCAGCCCTCCTGACCAGCTTGTGAGCCGGGGCGCGCAATTCCCTCTGCGCCTCACCTTGGCGCTTGGGGGCGGGAGTCGCTATATTGATATGGAATTGAGGGGTGGCGACGCGGTCGCCGACGACCGCTCAGCATAGGAGTTTCGCCTTATGGGCTCGTTCTCGATCTGGCATTGGCTGATCGTTCTCGTCGTCTTCGCCCTCCTGTTCGGGGGACGGGGCAAGATCTCGTCCGTCATGGGGGACGCCGCCAAGGGCATTCGCGCCTTCCGCGATGGCCTGAAGGGCGAAGAGGCCGAGGAAACCAAGCCGGAAACCGTCAAGACCATCCCCGAGCGGGAAAAGGACGAGGTTCGCAGCTGATCGTCCGCCGGGCCACGCTGCGGCGCGGCCGATCTTCGACTTCATCGGTTTGGGGCGTACGCCTTGGACCGCATTCCTTACTCCTGGTCTGACAAGGCCCTAGGCGACAACGGCCATGCTTCCCGACATCGGCGCAGGGGAACTCCTGCTCATCGGCATCGTCGCCCTCGTGGTGGTGGGGCCCAAGGATCTGCCGATGCTCATGCGTCGGCTGGGCCAGTTTACGGCGCGCCTGCGGGGCATGGCGGCGGAGTTCCGCGCCAGCTTCGACGAAATGGGCCGCCAGTCCGAGCTGGACGAGCTGCGCCGGGAAGTCGAGGCCCTGCGCAGCGGCAAGACCTTGGACGACGAGCTCGGCCGCACCGACGCCCAGTCGGTGATGCAGGAGATCGAGACCGGCCTTTCCAACGGCGAGATGCAGGTCCATCCGCCCATGGGCCATCCCTATGCCGGCAGCCAGTCCCTGAGCGAGCCCGAGCCGGCGGCGCCGACCCCAGAGCCTGCGCCCAAGCCTGAACCGGCGCCCAAGCCTGAGCCGGGCGCGGCGAAGGCCCCCGCAGCCTCCGGCGCGGCTGCGCCCAAGGCGCCGCGCAAGACGGCGTCATCCTCGACCGCCATGGCGTCGGCCCCCAAGGCTTCGGCCCCCAAGGCTTCGGCCAAGCCCCGGGCCAGCCGGGCCAAGCCGGCCGGAGACAAGGCGTGAGCACAGTCGACGACGATGACGATCGCGAGATCGAAGCCTCCCGCGCGCCGCTGCTCGACCACCTGGTGGAGCTGCGCAAGCGGCTGATCATCTGCATCGTGGCGTTCGGGGCGGGCTTTGGCCTCTGCTTCGCCTTCGCCGAGCCGATCTACATCTTCCTGCTGCACCCCTTCGAGGTGGCCGCCCGGCTCATGGCCGCCGAAACGGCCAGTGGCGGCGGCCACGGACCCTTCGCGCTGATGTCGGCGCTCAGCGGCTTCACCGATGTGCCGGAGGGCGGGGCGGGGCTGCGGCTGGTCTTCACCGCGCCGCTGGAATTCTTCTTCACCAAGCTGAAGCTGGCCGCTTTCGGGGCGGTGATCCTGACCTTCCCCGTGCTGGCCTGGCAGGTCTACGCCTTCGTCGCGCCGGGCCTCTACAAGCGCGAGCGCCGGGCCTTCCTGCCGTTCCTGGCCGCGGCGCCGGGCCTGTTCCTGCTGGGCGCGGGGCTGGTCTATTACATGATCCTGCCCTTCGTCCTGTGGTTCTCCCTGTCGCAACAGATCATCGGCGACGCTGCGGTGACCGTGGAGCTGCTGCCCAAGGTCTCCGACTACCTGACCCTGGTGACGACCCTGCTGCTGGCCTTCGGCCTCTGTTTTCAGTTGCCTGTGGTGCTGACCCTGCTGGCCCTGACGGGGCTGGTGAACGCCCAGATGCTCCGCGGCGGCCGGCGCTACGCCATTCTCGGCGTCTTCATCGTCGCAGCCGTCGTCACGCCGCCGGACCCGATCAGCCAGCTCTCCCTCGCCATCCCGATCATCCTTCTCTACGAAGTCTCCATCTGGTGCGTGCGCCTCATGGAACGCCGTCGCCGGCGCGAGGATGAGGCGGGCACGGATGTGATCCCCACTTAGAGTTTGCGTGCGTTTCACCCGTAAAACCGGAGTCCACTTTTACGGAACGCGCTCTCGCGGCCCCCGCGGGCTTGGCCCCATGGCCGACGCGCTCTAGAGAAGGCCGCTCACCTCAAGAAGACCGCCGGCGCCATGCACGACATCAAGGCCATTCGCGACAATCCCGACCTCTATGAGCAGGCCTGGAGTGCGAAGGGCCGGTCCGGCGTCGTCGCCGAGGCCCTCAGCCTGGACGCCACCCTGCGCGCCGCCCAGACTGCGCTGCAGGAGGCCCAGAGCCGCCGCAACGATCTCTCCAAACAGATCGGCCAGGCCAAGGGCCGCAAGGACGAGGCGGAGGCCGCCCGTCTGATGGCCGAGGTCGAAACCCTCAAAGGCGATCTGGAGACCCAAGGCCAGGTCGAACGCGAGACCGGCGAGGCCCTGCGCGACCTGCTGGCCGGCCTGCCCAACCTGCCGGCCCCCGACGTGCCCCCCGGCGCCGACGAGAACGACAACCAGGAGGTCCGCCGCTGGGGCGAGCCGTTCGCCATCGCCTCGCCCAAGGATCACGTGGACCTGGGCGAGACCCTGGGTCTGATGGACTTCGAGGCCGCCGCCCGTATGAGCGGCTCGCGCTTCGTGGTGCTGAAGGGCCAGCTCGCCCGGCTGGAGCGGGCGCTCGGCCAATTCATGCTCGAGATCGGAAGAGCACACGTCTGAACTCCAGTCACGTCGTAATCTCGTATGCCGTCTTCTGCTTGAAAAAAAAAAACTGACAGACACACACGACACCGCCA
>CALEOQ010000341.1 GCA_937910255.1 uncultured Caulobacteraceae bacterium
CGCGGGGTTCGCCGCGGTCGAAGCGATAGGTGACCTGCAGGGAGTGCTCGTCGAGCATGGCGCCCTGGATCCGCGGCCAGGGGCACATATAGGTGCAGACCTGCTCGCGCATGGAGCCGGCCAGCACATAGGTCATGAAGGTCATGATCGCGCAGGAGACATAGGCGGTCATCGGCGCCTGCCCGATCCAGAAGGTGCGGATCAGGGTCGGCGCATCGTGGAAGTAGAAGATCCAGGCGCCGCCGGTGCCGAAGGCGATCCCCAGCCAGACGGCGTGCTTGCCGCCCTTGCGCCAGGCCTTGTCTAGGGACCAGGGAGCCGCGTCGAGCTTCATGCGGGCGTTGCGGTCGCCCTCGAACAGCCGCTCGATATGGATGTAGAGATCGGTCCAGACCGTCTGCGGGCAGGCATAGCCGCACCACAGGCGCCCAAACAGCGCGCTGGCCAGGAACAGGGCCAGGGCCGCCATCACCAGCAGGCCGGTGATGAAATAGACCTCCTGCGGCCAGAGCTGGATGAAGAAGAAGTAGAACCGCCGCCCGGCGAAATCCACCAGCACCGCCTGGTCCGGCAGGTCGCCGGGACGATCCCACCGGATCCAGGGGGTGACGTAATAGATGGTGAGCGTCACGACCAGCAGCGCCCACTTCAGCCGCCGCCACGCCCCACGCACCAGCTTGGGATAGATGGGGGTGCGGCGCTTGTAGAGACCGCCATGGGCGTCGCCCTTTTCCCGCGCCCGGGCCGCGGCCGAGCGGGGCGGCCCGGAAGCCTTGTCTGGGGACGCCTGGCCTTCGGGACGCTTGTTGCGGTCGATGACGACGGTCATGGCGTGCTCACTGGCCGCCGGCGTTGGCGTGGACGTAGACGGCCAGGGCCTTCAGGGTCTCGTCGTCGAACCGGCCGGCCCAGGACGGCATCACGCCGTTGCGGCCCGACCAGATCTGGGTGCGGATCTCCTCGCGCGAGGGCCCATAGAGCCATTCGCCGTCGGTCAGGTTGGGCGCGCCCTGAGCCTGATCGCCCGTCCCCGCCGCGCCGTGGCAGGAGACGCACTGGGCGGCGTAGATCGGTGCGGCGCGGGCGACGGCGGCCTTGTCGGCCTCGCGGCCCGACAGGCTGACCACCAGTTCGGTCAGGTCGTTGATCTGCGGCCCGGTCAGCATCTGGTCGCGGCCGAAGGCGGGCATCTGCGAAAAGCGCGCGCCCTCGGCCCCGGACCGGACGCCCACCTGCAGGGTGTGGTGGATGTCAGCCAGCCCGCCGCCCCACAGCCAGATGTCGTCCACCAGGTTGGGATAGCCCTTGGCCCCGCCGCCGCCCGCCCCATGGCAGGTGGCGCAGTTGTCGCCGAACACCGACTGGCCTACGGCCATGGCGTATTCCTGCAGGGCCGGATCGGACTCGATTTCCTCCAGGCTGGCGTGGGTCAGGCGGGCGCCGCCTTCGCCGCGGAGATCCCGCAGGGCCTGAAGCTCCTGGGCGACATTGGCGCGGTCGGACTGACCCATCACGCCCTTGGTGTAGCCGTTGATCCCCGGCCAGGCCGGCAGCAGCACCCAGTAGACGATCGCCACGATGATGCTGGCCCAGAACACATAGAGCCACCAGCGGGGCAGGGGGTTGTCGAGCTCCTTGATGCCGTCCCATTCGTGGCCGGTGGTCTCGACGCCGGTGACCTCGTCGGCCTCACGCTTGGACATTGTTGTCCTCATCCTTTTCGAGGGGCAGGTGGGCGGCGCGGCGGAAGGTCTCGCCGTTGCGCGGCCAGAGGGCGTAGACGACGCCCGCAGCGAAGATGGCGGCGAAGTAGAGCGTCCCGCCCTGCTGGGCGAAGCGGGCCACCGTCTCGTAGGTCAGCGCGCTCATCGCAGGTTCTCCTCGGCTTCGTAGGTGGAGAAGTCGACTAGCGTGCCGAGCATCTGGAGATAGGCGATCAGGGCGTCCATCTCGGTCAGCCGGGCCGGGTCGCCGTCGAAGTCCCGCTGCAGGACCGCCTCGCCATAGCGGCCGCGGAAGTCCCGCGACGAGGCGAAGGGATCGGCCTGGGTGCGCAGATCGGCCTGGGCGGCGTCGATCATCCCCTGGGTGTAGGGGACGCCGACCTTGGTCATGGCCGCGAGCTTGGCCTCGACGTCCTTCTGCTCCAGCTCCTTCTGCGCCAGGAAGGCGTAGGGGGGCATGACCGACTCCGGCACCACAGAGCGGGGGTCGATCAGGTGGTCGCTGTGCCAGGCGTCGGAATACTTGCCGCCGACCCGGGCGAGGTCGGGCCCCGTGCGTTTGGACCCCCACTGGAAGGGGTGGTCGTACATGCTCTCGGCGGCCAGGCTGTAGTGGCCGTAGCGCTCCACCTCGTCGCGCAGGGGCCGGACCATCTGCGAATGGCAGGTGTAGCAGCCCTCGCGGATGTAGATGTCGCGGCCGGCCAGCTCGAGGGGCGTGTAGGGGCGCACCCCGTCGACCTTCTCGATCGTGCTTTCCAGGTAGAAGAGCGGGGCGATCTCCACCAGGCCGCCCACCGACACCACCAGCAGGATGGCCACGGTCAGGAGGATGGAGCGGCGTTCAAGGACGCCGTGCTTGTTCCAGACAGACTTCATCAGAGCCCCCTATTCGGCCGGGATCAGCGCAGGGGCGGTGACCGCGGGCTGCGAGGCGGGGCTCGGCAGGCGGATCGTACGCCACAGGTTGTAGGACATGATCAGGGCGCCGGAGAGGTACATGAGGCCCCCCACGGTGCGGATGATATTCTCGACGTGCTTGGCGGCCACGGTCTCAACAAAGGCGTTGGCCAGGAAGCCCTGCGACGTGTATTCGCGCCACATCAGGCCTTCCATGATGCCCGACACCCACATGGCGCAGATGTAGAGAAGGATGCCGGTGGTCGCGATCCAGAAGTGCCACTCGACCAGCTTGTTGGAATACAGGCTGTCCTTCTTCCAAAGCCAGGGAACCATGCAATAGACGGCGCCGAAGCTGATGAAGCCGACCCAGCCCAGCGCGCCGGAGTGCACATGGCCGATGGTCCAGTCGGTGTAGTGGGACAGCGAGTTGACCGCCCGGATCGACATCAGCGGGCCTTCGAAGGTCGACATGCCGTAGAAGGCGATGGCCACCACCATCATCCGGATCACCGGATCGGTGCGCAGCTTGTCCCAGGCGCCCGAGAGCGTCATCAGGCCGTTGATCATCCCACCCCAGGACGGCATCCACAGCATGATCGAGAAGGTCATGCCCAGGGTCTGGGCCCACTGCGGCAGGGCCGTGTAGTGCAGGTGGTGGGGACCGGCCCAGATGTAGATAAAGATCAGCGACCAGAAGTGGACGATGGACAGCCGGTAGGAATAGACCGGCCGCTCGGCCCGCTTGGGCACGAAGTAGTACATCATCCCCAGGAAGCCGGCGGTCAGGAAGAAGCCGACCGCGTTGTGGCCGTACCACCACTGGGTCAGGGCGTCCTGGACGCCGGCGAACAGGGAATAGCTGCGGTGGTGCAGGGCCCCGACCGGCATGGCCAGGTTGTTGATCACATGCAGCAGGGCGATGGTGACGATGAAGGCCAGGTAGAACCAGTTGGCCACATAGATGTGGGGCTCTTTCCGCTTCCAGAGCGTGCCCAGGAAGACCAGCAGATAGGCGACCCAGACCACGGTCAGCCACAGGTCGATGTACCATTCCGGCTCGGCATATTCCCGGCTCTGGGTGATGCCGGCCAGATAGCCGGTGGCCGCCAGCACGATGAACAGCTGATAGCCCCAGAAAACGAACCAGGGCCAGACGCCGCCGGCCAGGCGGGCCTTGGAGGTCCGCTGGACCACATAGAAGGAGGTGGCGATCAGGGCGTTGCCGCCGAAGGCGAAGATCACGCCGGAGGTGTGCAGGGGCCGCAGCCGCCCGAAGTTCAGCCAGCCGTGCTCGGGGAAGTACAGCAGGTTGGGCCAGGTCAGCTGTGCGGCGATCACCACGCCGACCAGCAGGCCGACCACGGCCCAGAACATGGTGGCGATGACGCCGGCCCGGATCACCCCGTCGGAATAGTGGCTCTCCGAGCCGCGCAGGCGCCCGGAGTTCAGCGCCACGGTCAGCACCCCGAAGGCGAGGACGAAGGCGCCGATCAGCAGATAGCCGTGAAAGCGGAACAGGCGATCATCGGAGAAGGCCGTCGCGAAAACCGCCCCCAGGGCGGCGAGCCCGGTGAAGGCGTAGAGAGAGCGGAAGAGCACACGCCCGAACTCCAGTCACGTCGTAAACTCGTATGCCCTCTTCTCCTTGAACAAAAAAAAATACCTACTACTGCTTGCGACACAC
>CALEOQ010000342.1 GCA_937910255.1 uncultured Caulobacteraceae bacterium
GGGCCGGGGAGGGGCTCCCCCTGGACTTCCACCTCTCGCGCAACCACGCCCTCGCGGCGGCCTTCGCCCAGGGTGCAGTGGCGCTCGCCGTGTCGCAGGGACCGGACGCCTATGTGAGCCCCGACTGGTATGCACGGGCCGATCAGGTCCCGACCTGGAACTACCTCACTGTTGAGGCCGAGGGCCAGGTGACGCCCCTCGATGAGCTGGGGCTTGTGGCGCTGCTGGATGACCTGTCGGCCCAGGAAGAAGCCAGGCTCGCGCCCAAGACGCCCTGGACGCGGCACAAGATGTCCCCAGCGCGTTTCGAGGCGATGCTGGCCGGCATCCAGGGCTTCCGGCTACGGCCTCACCGCCTGGAGGGGACGTTCAAGCTTTCACAGAACAAGCCGGCCGATGAGCAGGCTCGGGTCGCCGCGGCCCTGGGGGATCACCCGATCGCGCGCGCGATGGGACGTATTCCCACCGATTGACACCCTTGACCGCGGACGACCCTGCGCCCACTGATCGCCGCGGATCAGACGGCTGGGCGGCCGCGGCCGTTTCGGCGGTCGAGGAAAGTCCGGGCTCCACGACGACATGGCGGCGGGTAACGCCCGCCGGGGGCGACCCCAGGGAAAGCGCCACAGAAAGCAAACCGCCTCTCTTCATGAGAGGTAAGGGTGAAAGGGTGCGGTAAGAGCGCACCGCGTCGGCGGCGACGTCGACGGCACGGCAAGCCCCGCCAGGAGCAAGACCGAATAGGGATTCCGCGCCGGCGCAAGCCGGTAGGGCCGTCGTTGGCCTGAGGCGTCCGGGTTGGTCGCGAGAACCGTCCCGCAAGGGCCGGTCCAGAGGAATGGTCGCCGCATCCGGCTCCAGGGTTCGCCCTGGATCGGGTGGCACAGAACCCGGCTTATAGGCCGTCTGATCCGCTCTCCCGTCCCCCGCCAAGCGTTCGATCCCCAGTATACTTAACATGTTCCATGTATGTTCTGTGGAACGTTTACGCGCGTTAACCATAATAAAGATGCGACATCTTTGTATTCTGGGGATTTCGAGCGCTAGAGTCATTGCGACCCAATCCATCCCATGTTAACCCAATTCCTGTTCGCTGAGGCTGGCGAACCCCGTGCGGCCTGGGCGCGGGTTGGTGGGGATGGCGACCGGCGGCGGTCGCGGGAGAGGGTTTCGGGCGCGAATGTTTGTCTCGACCTTCGAGAAGCAGCTGGATGCCAAGCGGCGCCTCGTGGTGCCGCAGGAGTTCCGCGCTCTCGTCTCGGGGCCCTTCGACGGCGTCGTCTGTTTCCCCTCCATCGAGGCCGACTGCATTGAGGGCGGCGGCAAGGCCCTGTTCGATCGTTACAACGGCCTGATTGAAGAGCTGGAGTTCGGCGATCCTCTGCGTTCGGCGCTGGAGGTCTCTGTGCTTGGCGGCATGGCGCGCCTGTCCTTCGACACGGCTGGCCGGGTGACCCTGCCTGAGACCCTGTGTGATCTGTTTGGCCTGAGCGACTGGGTGGTCATCGTCGGCCTGGGCGACCGTTTCCAGATCTGGGAGCGTGAAGCCTTCCAGGCCCATCGCGCCGCTCAGCGCGAGCTGGCCCGCGAGGGTCTGGCCAAGATGCGCGCTGACCAGCGCGCCGCCCGCCTGGGTATGGCCTCATGAATGCGCCGCATCTTCCCGTCCTGCTCGATGAGGTGGTCGAGGCCCTGGCCATCGCGCCGGGCGATGTGGTGGTCGACGGCACCTTCGGGGCCGGCGGCTATGCCCGCGCCTTCCTGGCGGCCGGGGCCAGGGTCACCGGCTTTGATCGTGATCCCACAGCCGCCCGCTTCGCCGCAGACCTGCCGGCTGAGACCTTCAGCCTGGTGTGCGCGCGGTTCTCGGAGATGGACGACGTCCTGGGGGAGGGCGGCGCCGACGGCGTGGCCCTGGACCTGGGCGTCTCGTCCATGCAGTTGGACGAGGCCGATCGCGGCTTCTCCTTCATGCGCGACGGCCCTCTCGACATGCGGATGAGCGACCAGGGCGAGACCGCCGCGGATCTGGTCAACACCGCCGAGCCGGAGGACCTGGCGCGCATCCTCTTCGTCTATGGCGAAGAGAAAAAGTCCCGCCGGATCGCCGGGGCCATCGCGCGGCGCCGGGTTCAGCAGCCCTTCACCCGCACCGGCGAACTGGCCGAGTTCATCGAGGGCGTCCTGGGCGGCCGTCGCGGCGCCAAGGCCCACCCGGCCACCCGGTCCTTTCAGGCCCTGCGCATTGCCGTGAACGACGAACTGGCCGAGCTTGAGGCGGGCCTGGTTGCGGCCGAGCGTGTGTTGAAGCCGGGCGGGCGCCTGGCTGTTGTCACCTTCCATTCGCTGGAGGACCGGATCGTGAAGGCCTTCCTGAGCGAGCGCGCCGGGCGCACCCCGGGCGGGTCGCGCCACCTGCCGCAGCAGCAGGACCCCCGCCGGCCGAGCTTCGCGCTCGCCTTCAACGGGGCCCGGACCGCCGGTCAGGTCGAGCTGGACGCCAATCCGCGCGCCCGGTCGGCCAAGCTGCGCGCCGCGGTCCGCACCGAGGCTCCGGTCTGGGAGGTCGCCGCATGAGCGTCTTCACCCGTCGCGTCCGCGGCTTTCGCCTGATCGACGTGGTGGCCCTGGGCCTCCTCGTCCTGTTGATCATGAGCGTCTACCTGGCCAAGACCATGGCCAGCCGCGAACGTGCGCAGATCGCCCAGGTCGAGCGCGAGATCAGCGCGGAGACCGCCCGCATCCGCCTGCTGGAGGCTGAGGTGGCCCATCTGGAGCAACCCTCGCGGATCGAACGCCTGTCGAGCGCCTATCTGGAGATGGGGCCCGTGACCGTGGCCCAGGAGGCGACGCCCGAAACCCTGCCCATCGTCGCCCTTCCGGAGGTGTCGCGCCCATGAGCCTTGGCAACGGTGTCCTTCAGCGGCGTTTCCCCTTCGGCCTTCGCTGGCTGGGGGCGGGCCTCTGGCGTCTTGAGCACGCCTTCGAGCGGGCCCGCGCCTCGGGCCGGGCCGAAGACGATGCGCGCATCCGCATCTTCTTCGTCATGGCGCTGTTTTCCCTGGGCTTCCTGGCCCTGGCCATCGGCGCGGCGCAGGCCGCCCTGTTCTCGGACGCCGCCCGCGGCGGCGGGGCCGGCTGGATTTCGCCCCAGGCCCGGGCTGACCTCGTCGACCGCCACGGCCGCCTGCTGGCCGCCGACCTGCCGCACTATGGGCTCTACATCGATCCGGACGAGGTCTGGGACGTGGCCGCCACCCGCGCGGCCCTTCGCGCCGCCCTGCCGTCCGTCGATGACGAGCGGCTCGAGCGCGCCCTCACAGATGATCGCCGCACCTTCCTGACCGGCGGCATGACGCCGGTCGAGCGCGCCGCCATCCATCGCCTGGGCCTGCCGGGAATCTCGTTCGAGCCCGAGCAGAAGCGCGTCTATCCGCTGAACAACACCGCCGCTCACCTGATCGGTTTCGCCGACACCGGCGGGCAGGGCCTTGCCGGCGCCGAGCTCGCCCTGAATGATGAGATCCGCAACCTGGCCGGCGCGGGCGGCGAGGTTGCCCTGTCCATCGACCTGCGCGTCCAGGGCGCCCTGGAGGACGAGCTGCGCAAGGCCGCCCTGACCTATGGTCCCCGGGGCGCCGTCGGCATCGTGGCCAATGTCCATACGGGCGAACTGCTCGGCGTGGCCAGCTATCCGGACTTCGACCCCAATGACCCAGGCTCCGCCTCGGCCGAGGCGCGCCTGAACCGAGCCGCCTCAGCAGTCTTCGAGATGGGCTCGACCTTCAAGGCCTTCACCGTGGCCATCGGCCTGGACGCCGGCGTCGCCACCATGGCGTCCACCTTCGACGCCCGCGAGCCCTACAAGCTCGGCTACCGGACGATCCACGACTATCACGCCTCCCGGAAGATCCTGACCCTGGTGGAGGTGTTCCAGCACTCCTCCAACATCGGCACCGCCAAGCTGGCCGTGGGTATCGGACCTGAGCGCCTGAGCCGCTATTTCACCGATCTTGGCCTGACCACGGCGGCTGAAGTGGAGCTGAAGGAGTCGGCCTCGCCCCTGACGCCCAAGGTCTGGAACGAGGATGCGGTGGCCTCGACCTCGTTCGGCCACGGGATGAACGTCTCGCCGTTGGCCCTGACCCGAGCTATGCTGCCGCTGCTACATCGGCAGAGCACACGTCTGAACCACCGTCACGTCGTACGCTCGGATACCGCTTTCTCCTTGAAAACCAAAACTACTACAACCACCCGCGCAACCGTAAACACTCCTCCCACAAAAGTATACGACTCAACACGATGCCACCCAA
>CALEOQ010000343.1 GCA_937910255.1 uncultured Caulobacteraceae bacterium
GGACCCACCCGGGCCTCCCCCCCCAAGGGCAGGGCCGGCGGCCGGGCGCCGCCGGCGTGGGGCGTGAGCGCCAGCGCCGGCTGCAAAGGACGTTCGCGGGCCAGGCGCAGGGCCGTCTGGCCGGTGGTGGTGAAGCTGGCCAGGCAGGCGATGGAGGGACCCTGCGCGGCGCGGCCGGCGGCGGCCACCAGGGCGTCGGCGTCGGCGTCCTCCATGGGATATTCCGCGGCCATCAGCTCGGGCCAGCGGGGGTCGCGCTCCACCCGGGCGATGATGCGGTCCATGATCGAGACCGCCTCCAGGGGGAAGTCGCCCGAGGCCGTCTCGGCCGACAACATCAGGGCGTCGGCCCCCTCATAGACCGCGCCGGCCACGTCGGAGGCCTCGGCCCGGGTCGGCGTCGGCGCCGTGGTCATGGATTCCAGCATCTGGGTGGCGACGATCACCGGGATGCCCCGGGTGCGGCAGGCGCGGATCAGGGCCTTCTGCACCACCGGCACGTCTTCGGGCGCGAGCTCGACCCCCAGGTCGCCGCGGGCCACCATCACCCCGTCGCAGAGGTCGAGAATCTCGTCCAGCGCCTCCAGGGCGGCGGGCTTCTCGATCTTGGCCAGGACGGCGGCCCGGCCCTGCACCAGCTGGCGCAGCTCGGCCATGTCGGCGGCCCGCTGCACGAAGGACAGCGCCACCCAGTCCACCCCCTGGTCCAGGGCGAAGGCCAGGTCCTTGCGGTCCTTCGGCGTCAGGGCCGGGATCGGGATGGCGTGGCCGGGCAGGTTGAGGCCCTTGTGGTTGGACAGGGTCTCGCCGACCATCACCTGGGTCTCGGCGAAATCGGCCCCGTGGCGGGTCACCTGCAGGCGCACCCGGCCGTCGTCGATCAGGATGTCGGCCCCGGCCTTCACCGCCGCCAGGATCTCCGGATGCGGGGCGCAGACCCGGGCGGCGTCGCCGGGCGTCGGGTCGAGGTCCAGGCGGAAGGTCTGGCCCGGGCGGATACGCACCTGGCCGTCGGCGAACTTGCCCAGGCGAAGCTTGGGGCCTTGCAGGTCGGCCAGGACGGCGATAGGCCGACCCGTAGCCGCCTCGGCCTGGCGCACCGTGGCGATGGCGCGGGCATGGTCCTCGTGGGTTCCATGGCTGAAATTGACGCGGAAGACGTCGGCCCCGGCCCTGGCCAGCGCCTCCACCTGGGCAGGACTGCGGCTTGCGGGGCCCAAGGTGGCGACGATACGCGCGCGGCGGGCTCGGATCATGGGGTCCCCGTTTGGAAGAGCGGCCCGCACAGGGCCAAGATGGCGGCGAGTCACTTGGCGCGTCACAGCTTAGCAAACGGCGCTCACCCGCCGTCGAGAAAAAGGACGCAGCCCCATGCGACACAACTGCGAGGCGCCTAACCTGTGATCCAGACCCTGGACCTGTTTCCCATCGGCAACTGCGCGGCCAGCGGCCTTGTGGACCGGCACGGCCGCATCGTCTGGGGCTGCGTGCCCCGGGTGGACGGCGACCCTTTCTTCTCGGCCCTGCTCAGCGACCGCGATCCCGCCGACCGGGACGTGAACGGCCTGTGGGCCATCGAGGCCGAGGACCACGCCAGCACCCGCCAGACCTATCTGCGCAACACGCCGATCGTGCGCACCGAGGTCACCAACAAGCACGGGGACAGCTTCGAGATCCTCGACTTCTGCCCGCGCTATCGCCAGTTCGGCCGGGTCTATCGGCCGACGGCCTATATCCGCCTGGTCCGGCCCCTCACCGGCGCCCCGCGCATCCGCATCCGCCTGCGCCCGACGATCAACTGGGGCGAGGCGGCGGCCAAGCAGACCACCGGCTCCAACCACATCCGCTATGTGGGCGGGCCGACCACCATGCGCCTGACCACCAACACCTCGGTCAGCCACATCACCGAGGAGCGGGTCTTCCGCCTGGAGGAGCCGATCGCCATGTTCCTCGGCCCCGACGAGGGGTTCGACGCCGACGTCATGGCCACCACCTCGCGGATGCTCAACGAGACCACCGACTACTGGCGGGGCTGGGTGCGGACCCTGTCGGTGCCGCTGGAATGGCAGGAGGCGGTGATCCGCTCGGCCATCACCTTGAAGCTCTGCGCCTATGAGGAGACCGGCGCCATCGTCGCGGCGCTGACCACCTCCATCCCCGAGCACGCGGAGTCCGGCCGCAACTGGGACTATCGCTACTGCTGGCTGCGGGACGCCTATTATGTGGTCCAGGCCCTGACGCGGCTGGGCGCCGCCGACATGCTGGAGAACTACCTCTCCTATCTGCGCAACCTGGTGGACACCGAAGGCGGCGGCCATGTGCAGCCGGTCTATGGGGTGGGGCTGGAGCCCGGTCTCGTCGAGCGGTTCGCCGACGCCCTGCCCGGCTATCGCGGCATGGGGCCGGTGCGCATCGGCAACCAGGCCCACGAGCACCTGCAGCACGACGTCTATGGCCAGATCATCCTGTCGACGGTGCAGGCCTTCTTCGACGAGCGCCTGCTGCGGCCGGCCACGGTGGAGGATTTCCGCGACCTCGAGCCGGTGGGCGAGCGGGCCTATGAGATGTACGCCACCCCCGACGCCAGCCTGTGGGAGTTCCGTGGCCGCGAGGCGATCCACACCTATTCGGCGGTGATGTGCTGGGCCGCCTGCGACCGGCTGGGCAATGCGGCGGTGCAGCTCGGCCTGCTGGAGCGGGCCGCCTACTGGAACGCCCGGGCCGACGAGATGCGCGGCGTGATCGAAGAGCGCGCCTATAATCCGGCGCTGGGCCGTTTCGCCGCCACCTTCGACGGCGACGAGCTGGACGCCAGCCTGCTGCAGCTGGTGGATGTGCGCTTCGTCCCGCCGGGCGATCCGCGCATGGCCGCCACCATCGCGGCGGTGGAAAAGGGCCTGCGGCGGGGCCCCTACATGCTGCGCTACGCCCTGCCCGACGACTTCGGCGAGCCCAAGACCGCCTTCAACATCTGCACCTTCTGGCTGATCGAGGCCCTCTATCTCAGCGGGCGGGCCGATGAGGCCCGCGAGCTGTTCGAGGAAATGCTGACCCGGCGGACCGCCGCGGGCCTGCTGTCGGAGGACATCTCCTTCGACGGCAATGAGCTGTGGGGCAACTATCCGCAGACCTATTCCCTGGTCGGGCTGATCAACTGCGCCGCCCTGCTCTCCAAGCCCTGGGCGGCCGTGCGCTAAATCTTCAGCTCGGGGGCGGTGAAGCCGCGGACATTCTCGTCGATGGCCTGGGCCAGAGACAGGAGGCGCGCGTCGCCCCCGTGCGGCCCGATCAGCTGCGCGCCCACCGGCAGGCCGTCGGCCGAGAAGCCGGCCGGCACGGTGGTGGCCGGCAGCAGGCAGGCGGTCGCCAGGCCGATCCAGCCCAGCAGGGTCACATAGGGGGCGCTGGTCCCATCCGACAGCTTCAGCGCCCGCGACGGGAAAGAGCCGTGGTTGTGCGCAAAGGCGGTGACCGGGGCCACCGGCGCCAGGATGGCGTCATAGGCGTCGAACACCCCCTCCATCTCCCGGCGCAGGCGGGCGCGGATGGCGTCGGCGGCCAGCCATTCCCGGTGGCGGGCGGTATAGGCCAGCGCCGTGGCCGCCCAGGAGAAGGGGCCGGCGCCGCGGGCCCGGGCGATCTTCGCCGCCGGGCGCATCCACTCCATCTTGCGCAGGTCCTTCTCGCGCATGTCAGCCCCGATGATGGCGCCCAGCAGGACCATATAGGCGTCCAGCAGCGTGGCCACGTCCACCGGTGGGGAGACGAACTCGACCGTCGCCCCGGCCGCCGACAGCTCGCCGGCGAAGGTCTCGATCACCGCCCTCACCTGCGGGTCGAGCGGCAGGCCCGGCGCCTCGACCCAGACCCCGATGCGCGTCTTGGCCAGGTCGGCGGGCGCCGCCTTGGGCGAGACCCCGCCGTCGCAGATCACCGACAGCAAGAGCCGCAGGTCCCGGGCCGAGCGGGCCATGGGGCCGACCACGTTCAGGTCCGGCTCCTGCCAGGAGCCCGGCGACGGCGGCACATGGCCGTGCTGGGGCACGAGGCCCCAGGTGGGCTTGTGCGAAAACACGCCGCAGAAATGGGCCGGAATGCGCAGGGAGCCGCCGATGTCCGAGCCGATCTCCATCGCCGTGACGCCGCTGGCCAGCGCCGCCGCCGCCCCGCCGGACGAGCCGCCCGGCGTGCGGCTCAGGTCCCAGGGATTGTTGGTGGTCCCATAGAGCGCGTTGAAGCTCTGCCAGTCCCCGGCCATCACCGGCACATTGGTCTTGCCCCAGATCACCGCGCCGGCCTTGCGGGCGAGCGCGCTCACCGTGGCGTCCTCGGCCTGGCGGCGGCGATGGACCTCCAGCCCGGCCGAGGCCGGCATGCCGCTCACGTCCAGGGTGTCCTTGATGGTCATCGGCAGGCCAGCCAGCGGCCCCAGGGTTCCGTCCCGGGCGCGGATGTCGTCGATGGCCTTGGCCCGCTCCAGGGCGCGCTCCAGATCGGCGGCGACCACGGCGTTCAGCCGCCGATGGGTCTGTTCGTGACGGGCCAGCGCCAGCTTCAGCAGCTCCACCGCGCCGATGCGGCCGGCGCTGAGCAGGGCCAGCTGGCCGCTGGCGTCCAGGGCCAGGACGTCGAGATCGGGGTTCACGGGTTCGCCTTCTTCAGGCCCAGCACGTCCTGCATGTCATAGGCGCCCGGCGGCTGGCGCACGGCCCACAGGCCCGCCTCCACGGCCCCGCGGGCGAACAGGCTGCGGTCGCGGGCCGAGTGGGACAGGGTCAGGATCTCGTCCTCGGCGGCGAAGACCACCGAATGCTCGCCGACAATGCCGCCGCCGCGCATCACCGAATAGCCGATTTCGCCGTCCGGCCGCGCCCCCGTCATCCCGTTCCGCGCAGGCCGCGCCACATCCTCCAGCGCCACCCCGCGCCCGTCGGCGGCGGCCTGGGCCAGCATGATCGCCGTGCCTGAGGGCGCGTCGACCTTGCGCCGGTGGTGGGCCTCGAAGACCTCGATATCATAGTCGGACGCCGCCAAGGCCCTTGCGGCCTGGGCCACCAGGCCCAGCAGCATGTTGACGCCCAGGGAAAAGTTGCCGGCCCGCACGATGGGAATGGCCTGGGCCGCCCGCTCGATCGCCGCGATCTCGTCAGCGTCAAACCCGGTGGAGCCGATCACCAGGGCCATGCCCCCCTGAGCGGCGCACACCTGAGCCAGCTCGACCGAGGCCTTGGGGGTGGAGAAGTCGATCACCACCTGGGCCGCAGCCAGGGCGCTGGCCCGGTCCACCAGCCGCGCATCCTGCGCGCCCGGCCGATCGAAACAGGCGAAGAGATCAGCGTCCACGCGCCCCTCCACCACGGCGGCCACGGCCTGCCCCATACGCCCCAGGGCGCCCGCGACGGCGATACGAACAGGTGCGGTCAGGGCGATCTCTCCGGGGCAGGGCGGCGCAAGGGAAGCGAATGTCGCGCCTGGGCGGGCGCGGTCAAGGGCGGAGGTGGTCAGGCCGCTTTCCAAGCCGCGCCCAGCCAGGTTCCACCCAGCCAAACGCTGTCGCCTACAGGCGACATTTGGTTGACAAAGTCACCTATTTGTCGCTCCTAGTTGACACATGATCGAGGTGCGCCAGACCGAGGCGTTCAGGGCGTGGCTTGAGACGCTGCGGGACCGCAGGGCTGCAGCCAAGATCGCCGCGCGCCTTGCGCGGCTCGAACTCGGCAATTTCGGCGATGCTGAGCCGGTCGGCGAAGGCGTCTCCGAGCTGCGTATTCACTATGGACCCGGCTATCGGGCCTACTTCGTGCAGCGTGGCGACGTCCTCGTGATCATGCTCTGCGGCGGCGACAAGTCATCGCAGGATCGGGACATCAGGCGGGCCAAGGCCATGGCGCGCCCATTGGAGATGTGAGCGGACGCCCCAGAAGCCCAGCCGCCTTGACGCGTCCGCCGGTCTGGACACCCCCCAAGCGCTCGACGCCTTCCTGCCTGTCGCCGTCGAGTCCGGCGTCCCCTACGTCCTACTCCGCGCCCTGCGACTCGTCACCACCGCCAACGGCCTGTCCCACCTCGCCCTCCAGACCCGCCTC
>CALEOQ010000344.1 GCA_937910255.1 uncultured Caulobacteraceae bacterium
TTGGGCGGTGACAGGGGATGAGAGGTGTGCGGTCGTGATAGGTGCGAACAGAGGCGCGGGGGAGGCTGGTGGTCTCATTGGCGCATCGTTGACGTTGTTTTTTTTTTCAAGCAGAAGACGGCATACGAGCTTACGACGTGACTGGAGTTCAGCCGTGTGCTCTTCCGATCTCCCGCCGCGCGGCGGTCTGGGGCGCTCCGGGGCTGTGGCCCCGGGGCAACCACCTGAGCGGCATTTTGGGAGGCGGTCGCGCCGGCCTTGCCACGGGCGGGTCGGGCGATCACCTTCCGCGCCTCTTTGACATCTGGTGAACGTCATGGCCGGACCTGCGGCCCCTTCTGCGCCCGCCATGGCGGCGCGCCTCAGTCCCGCGCGCCTCGACCTCGCCCAGCTTCTGAAGCTGTCGGGGCCGGTGGTGCTTGCGCGCCTGGGCATCATGACCATGGGTCTGATGGACGCCATCGTGGTCGGCCGCTACTCCGCCGAGCATCTGGGGTTCCACGCCATGGCCTGGGCGCCGACCTCGGTGGTGCTCACCATGGCCATCGGCCTGCTCACCGGCGTCCAGGTGATGACCGCCCGCGCCGTGGGGGAGGGCCGGCCCAACGAGAGCGGCGCGGTCCTGCGCCGTGGGCTCGTCTATGGGCTGTGGATCGGTCTGGCCAGCATGCTGGTGTTGGCTGGCCTCGGCCCGCTTGGCCTGGCCCACCTTGGCCTCGAGCCGTCCCTGGCTTCAGGCGCGGCCTGGCCGGTGATCGTCTTCGCCCTGTCCCTCCCGACCTATGTGATCTCCTGCGCCGCCAGCTTCTGGCTGGAGGGGCTGTCGCGGCCGGTGCCGGCCATGCTGCTGATGTGGGCGGCCAACGCCGTCAACCTGGCCTTCCTGCTGCTGCTGGTGCCCGGCGCCTTCGGCCTGCCGGCCATGGGCGCCACGGGCGCGGCCTGGGCCACCTTCGGCGCGCGCGCCTTCCTGATGATCGGCCTCCTGGCCTATATCGCCCTGATGCGGGACGCCCGCGCGCTCGGCGTGTTCGCCAAGCCAGCCCGCGACCCCCTGGCCGAGGCCGAACAGCGCAAGATCGGCTATGGGGCGGGGGCGTCCAACTTCTTCGAGGTGGCGGCCTTCGCCTCGCTCAACGTGGTGGCCGGCTGGATCGGGGTGCTGGCCCTGGCCGCCTGGACGGTCGTGCTGAACGTGGTCTCCCTCGTCTTCATGGCGCCGCTGGGCCTGGCCACCGCCACCGCCGTGCTGGTCAGCAGCGCTTATGGGGCTCGCAATCGGCAGGGCGTGGTCCGCGCAGGCCTGCTGGGCTTTGGCGTCACCGCCGTCTTCGGGGTGGTGGTCTCGCTGATCGTCTGGCCCGCCGCCCCGTGGATCGCCGCGGCCTACACCACAGAGCCGCAGGTGATCGCGGTTGCGGCCGGCGCGCTGGCGCTGTCCTGCCTGTTCCTGCTCGCCGACGGCCTGCAGGTGGTGATCGCCCAGGCCCTGCGGGCGCGGGGCGATGTCTGGCTGCCGACCTTCACCCACCTGACCAGCTACATCCTGATCATGATGCCGCTGGCCTGGTGGCTGGCCCTGCCCATGGGCCTGGGGGTCACCGGCCTCGTCTGGGCCGTGATCCTGGCCAGCCTGATTTCCGCAGGTCTGCTGGGCTGGCGGTTCTGGCGGCTGGCGCTCCGGCCGCTCTAGGCGGCGGCTTAGCGCCCGGCGCCCAGGATCCAGCCTTCTTCGCGCTCGGCGTCGGCCAGCACGGTCTCGTCCACCCCGGGCGGGGCGGCGAACAGCTCGGCCAGCTTGCCGGCCTCGTCCAGGCGGGCGAAATGCTCCGCCGTCTCGCGCACCTGCACCAGGTCCTTCACCTCGCCGGGCGGGGCCTTGATGTTCAGCAGCGACGGATAGATCTCGGCCACCACCGCCTCGACGCCGTCGAGATCGCTGGGGTTCAGGGCCTTGAAGCCGATCTCGAAGGGCCAGACGCGCACGGCCTCGCCGCGGGCGGCCTTCAGACGCCGGACCGCCGGGATCCCCAGCAGGGCCTGACCGCCGACCGAGCCGTTGTAATAGAGCTTCCAGATCGAGGCCGCGCCCTTGGCCGCCACGTCAGCATGGCGGAATTCCGGCAGGTCATCGGGGCCATGGGGCCGGGTGCGCTTGGGCTGCAGGGTGGTGAGCGCGTCCTTGGGCGGGCAGCCCCAGAACGGGAAGGGGCCGCCGGTCAGCCGCCGGTTCAGCTCCGAGCCGACGCCGAAGCGGTTGTTGGTGTTGTCGGCCTTGTCCTTGACCATCTTGTCGATCTGGGTCCAGACCGCCGGCCATGGCGGATCGCCGGCCAGGTTGAGGCCCGCCGCAAAGCCCCGGGGGAATCCTAAGGGGAAGTCAAAGCCCAGCAGGGCGCGTTCGCCGCGCTTCTTGAGATCGTCGAGGATCACGCCCAACAGCTTCTCGGCCTCGCCGCGCGTGGACGGATTGTGGGACTCGAAGGACATGCGGAAGCGCACGTCGCGCTTGAGCACGCCGATCCAGACGGAATCGGTCCCCGTGCCCGGCTTGGCCGCAGCGCTCCAGTCGACAATGAGGTAGGCGCTGAAGAGGCGCGACACGGCATGGCTCCGACGGATGGGGAGGGGGACTTGCCTGCTTGTAGACCTTCCGCCGGGACCGGCCAATGGCGTGGTCGTTCACAAGACACACAAGATGGCTATGGTGCGCCTTCGTTCGGTTCCGGAGATTCCCCGATGAGAGCAGTCCTGTTCGCCGCCCTGGCCGCCACCCTGGCGCTGGCCGCCTGCGGCCAGTCGTCCGACACCGCCACCACCGCCGCCGCCCCGGGCGCCGAGGTCGCGGCCCTCCCGCCGGGCCCTGACCCGGGGGCGCGGCGAGGCACCGCGGCGGCGCAGCGCGGGACTCC
>CALEOQ010000345.1 GCA_937910255.1 uncultured Caulobacteraceae bacterium
GACCCTCGTTCGCCCTCAGTCCGCTCGCGCCACTGTGTCACTTTCCTCACCTTTTTTTTTTTAATGATCCGGCGACCACCGACATCTACACTCTTTCCCGACACGACGCTCTTCCGATCTGACCGCCTCCGGCCGGCGCAGCAGGCCTCGCGCCTCGGCCAGAGCCGCCCGCGGCGGCGGGTCGAGAAAGGCCAGGTCGTCGGCCGACTTCGCGCCCCAGCGGGCCATGTCCAGGGCCAGGCCCGACAGGTCGGCGTCGAGGATTTCCGGGTCGGCGAAGGCCGGCAGGGCGCGGGTCTCGGCCTCGTCCCACAGGCGGTAGCAGACGCCCGGCGCCGTCCGGCCCGCGCGCCCGCGCCGCTGGTCGGCGGCGGCCCGGCTGACCCGCACCGTGGCCAGGCGAGTCAGGCCGCTGGAAGGATCAAAGCGCGGCACACGGGCCTGGCCCGCATCGATCACCACCCGCACGTCCTCAAGGGTCAGGCTGGTCTCGGCGATGGAGGTGGCCAGCACCACCTTGCGCCGCCCCGGCGGGGGGGCCGCCACGGCCCGGTCCTGAGCCTTGGGATCGAGGGCGCCATAGAGCGGCGCGACCAGCACGTCGTCCCCCCGCAGCCGCTCGGATAGACGCTGGGCGGTGCGCAGGATCTCTCCTTGGCCGGGCAGGAAGACCAGGACCCCGCCGCGCTCCTCGGCCAGGGCGCGCTCGATGGCGCGCACCACGGCGTCCTCCAGGCGCAGGGGCTCGTGGCGGCCGAGATAGCGCGTCTCCACCGGAAAGGCCCGGCCCAGGCTCTCGATCACCGGCGCCCCGGCCATCAGCCGGGCCACCGCCGCCCCGTCCAGGGTGGCCGACATGACCAGCAGGCGCAGGTCATCCCGCAGCAGGCCTTGCGCGTCCAGCGCCAGGGCCAGGCCCAGATCGGCGTCCAGGCTGCGCTCGTGGAACTCATCGAAGATCACGCAACCGACGCCCGAAAGCCCGGGATCGGCCAGGATCATCCGGGTGAAGACGCCCTCGGTGACCACCTCGATCCGGGTTCGGGCCGAGACCTTGGACTGCATCCGCACGCGAAAGCCGACGCTCTCCCCCACCACCTCGCCCAGGGTGGCGGCCATCCGCTCGGCCGCCGCCCGGGCCGCCAGGCGACGCGGCTCGAGCATGATGATGCGGTCCTCGCCCAGCCAGGGCGCCTCCAACAGGGAGAGCGGCGTGACCGTGGTCTTGCCCGCCCCGGGCGGCGCGACCAGCACGGCGCGGGTCCCCGTCGCCAGGGCCTCGTTCACCGCGCCCAGAACGTCATGGATCGGCAGTTGGGACGTCAACGGAATGGCCGCCTCTGGCCCGCTCAGCTGATCAGTTGGGGAAAAAGGCCAAACAGCAGGATCAGGAACACCGCGATCGGGCACAGCCAGGCGATCAGGAACCGCCAGACCGGAAGCAGCGGACCGCCGCCCAGGCCGGTCTCGGCGTCCACCAGCTTTCGGTCGGCGATCCAGCCGACGAACACCGCTGTGATCAACCCCGACAGCGGCAGCAGGATGCGGCCCGTCACCCCATCAAAGGCGTCGAACCAGTTGGCGTTCTCGAAGCCCGGCAGGAAGGCCAGCGGCCGATGGTCGGCCCAGACGTTGAAGGACAGCACCGACACCATGCCGATCAGGAACAGGCTAGCGCCCAGGAGGCTGGCCACCACCGCCCGGCCGACCTTGAACCGCTCCACGAAATAGGCCGTGGAAATCTCCAGCAGAGACACCGAGGACGTCAGGGCGGCGAACAGCACCAGGACAAAGAAGGCCAGCCCCACCAGGGCGCCGCCCGGCATGCTGTGAAAGGCCGCCGGCAGGGTCTGGAACATCAGGGTCGGGCCGGCGTCTGGCGTCAGGCCGACGCTGAACACGATAGGGAAGATGGCCAGGCCGGCGATGATGGCGACGGCGGTGTCGGCCGCCGAGATGAAGCCCGAGGTCTGGCCCAGATTGGTGTCGCGCGAGGCGTAGGCGCCGTAGGCCACCATGGCCCCGCCGCCGAGGCTCAGGGAAAAGAAGGCCTGGCCGAGGGCCGAGTTCAGCACCTGGGGCTGCAGGGCGCGCTCGAAGTCCGGGGTGAACAGGAAGGCGACCGCTGCGCCGAAGTCGCCGCTGATCCCGGCATAGATGGTGATCGCCACCAGCAGCACGAAGAAGGCCGGCATCAGCCAGGTGGCGGCCACCTCGATACCGCCCTTCACCCCGCGGGCCACGACGAAGGTCGTCGCCGCCGCGAACAGGAAATGGGTCAGGGTCATCTGCAACGGATTGGCGAAAAGGGCCGGCATCTGCCCCCGCACCTGTTCGACGCTCAGATGGGAATAGGCTCCGGCGAGCGGTTGGCCGGCCAGGGTGGTGCGGACCACGTCGGCGCCCGAGGTTCCGATGTAGTAGAGCACCCATCCGGCCACGACGCTGTAGAAGGTCAGGATCACATAGTTGGCGATCATGCCGACCACGGCCAGGCTCGCCCAGGCGCTGCTGGCCTTGGACTGCCTCGCCATCAGGACGGCGCTGGCGACGGTCGATCTCTGGCCATGACGGCCGATCAGGGTTTCGGCCAGCAGCAGGGGCGCGCCGATCAGGGCCACGCAGAGGATATAGATCAGGACGAAGGCCCCGCCGCCATTGGCGCCGGCCTCGGAGGGAAAGCGCCAGAGGTTGCCCAGGCCGACGGCGGAGCCGACGGCGGCCAGGACGAAGGCCGCCTTGGACGACCAGTGGGGCTGACCTGCAGCAGGGGCGTTGGCGACCATGGAGATTTCCCGCAGCGAGGCACGTCCGGGGGACGCCGAAACCGCGACCTTGGCCAGCGTCGGACGAACAATCAAGCCAGGCGCGGCCAAGACGCCGGAACCGGGGGCGCGCGCTCCCGGTTCCGGGCGTTCTCCTATTCGGCCGCGCCGAGGGTCTTCTCGTGATAGCGCGAGTGCCAGTAGGCGTAGCCGAAATAGACCACGATCCCGATGGCCAGCCAGACCACCAGGCGCACGAAGGTGGCCGCCGGCAGGCTGGAGATCAGATAGAGGCAGGCCAACATGCCGCCCGGCGCCACCAGCCAGACCAGCGGCGTCTTGAAGGCCCGTGGCAGGTCTGGCCGCGAGATCCGCAGATAGATCACCGCGCCGCAGATCATGGCGAAGGCCAGCAGGGTGCCGACCGAGACGAGTTCGCCCAGCAGGCCGATGGGGAACAGGCCGGCCATCAGGCCGGCGAACACCGCCGTGAGCGCCGTGCCGGCCCAGGGGGTGCGCCGCTTGGGGTGCACCTTGGAGAAGATCGGCGGCAGCAGACCGTCGCGGGACATGGCGTAGAAGATCCGCGACTGGCCATAGAGCAGCGCCATGATGGTGGAGGCGAGCCCCACCGTGGCCCCGATGGTCACCACCGGCTTCAGCCAGGCCAACTGCGGTCCGACATTGTCCACCGCCACATAGACCGGCGCCGGCACATTCAGCATCGTGTAGGGGGCAAGGCCGGTGATCACCAGGCTCATCAGGATGTAGAGCGCGGTGCAGATGCCCAGGGAGGCCAGGATGCCGATGGGCAGGGTCCGCTGCGGGTTCTTGGTTTCCTGGGCGGCGGTCGAAATGGTCTCGAAGCCGATATAGGCGAAGAAGATCACCCCGGCCGCGGCGAAGATCCCGCCCAGCCCATACTTGGACGCTCCGGTGATCGGATCCGTGGTTTCGGCTGGAATGAAGGGCTGCCAGTTGGCCGGGTTCACGTAGAGGAATCCGAAGACGATCACGAGGAGCACCACCGAGACCTTCAGGAGCACGATGGCGTTGTTGAAGATCGCCGATTCCGTGATCCCGGCGATCAGCACGGCCGCGGTGATGGCGACGATGGCCATGGCCGGAATGTTGAGGATGGCGCCGGTGGCGACCAGCTGGTGGGCGTCGTTGACCAGATAGGGCGCCTGGCTCCAGGCCGCCGGTATGATCACGCCGAAGTCGGCCATCATGAGATCGGAAGAGCACACGTCTGAACTCCAGTCACGTCGTAAGCTCGTATGCCGTCTTCTGCTTGAAAAAAAAAAAACACCCCCTCCCCCACCCCCCCTCCCCCAGCACTACACC
>CALEOQ010000346.1 GCA_937910255.1 uncultured Caulobacteraceae bacterium
CAAGCAGAAGGCGGCATACGGGATTACGACGGGACGGGAGTTCAGACGTGGGCTCTTCCGATCTAGGCTGGCCATGGCCGATGTGGCCGAGGCCGGCGGCCAGAGCGCCCTGATGGCCCCCACCGAAATCCTGGCGCGGCAGCACTTCGAGACCCTGGCCGCGCCGCTGGAGGCGCAGGGCCTGGCCGCCGTGCTGCTGACGGGCCGGGACAAGGGCGGCGCCCGGGCCGAAAAACTGCGGGCCCTGGCCAGCGGCGCGGTGCAGGTCGCCGTCGGCACCCACGCCCTCTTTCAGAACGACGTCGTCTTCCATGACCTGCGGCTGACGGTCATCGACGAGCAGCACCGGTTCGGGGTGGCCGAGCGCCAGCGCCTGCAGGCCAAGGGTCAGGCCACACATTTGCTGGCCATGTCGGCGACGCCCATCCCCCGCACCCTGGAACTGACCGTCTTCGGCGATCTGGACGTCTCGCGGATCGACGAGAAACCGCCGGGCCGCACACCGGTCGCCACCCGGGCCATTCCCATGGGCCGCATGGCTGAGGTCGAGGCGCGGCTGAAGGCCGTGGTCGCCGCCGGGGCCCAGGCCTTCTGGATCTGCCCGCTGGTGTCGGAATCGGAAAAGACCGATCTGGCCGCCGCCGAACGTCGGGCCGGCGAACTTCGCCAGCGGATCGGCCCCAGCGTCGGCCTCGTCCACGGCAAGATGGCAGGTCCGGAGAAGGACGCCGTCATGGCCCGCTTCGCCCAGGGCGAGCTGTCGGTGCTGGTGGCCACCACAGTCGTCGAGGTGGGCGTGAACGTGCCCAACGCCACCATCATGGTCATCGAGCAGGCCGAGCGCTTCGGTCTGGCCCAGCTCCATCAGCTGCGGGGTCGGGTCGGCCGGGGGAAGGCTGAAAGCGCCTGTGTGCTGCTCTATGACCCGCCGCTCTCCGAGGCTGGTCAGAAGCGGCTCGACATCCTGCGGCGCACGGACGACGGCTTCCTGATCGCCGAACGGGATCTGGAGCTGCGTGGCGGCGGCGATCCCCTGGGCCTGCGGCAGAGCGGCTTCCCCGCCTATGTGTTCGCCGACCCCATCGCCCATCGCGACCTGATCGCCGCGGCCGGCGACGACGCCCGCCTGATCCTGGCCCGGGACCCAGGCCTCACCTCTGACCGCGGCAAGGCCCTGCAAACACTGCAGGCCCTGTTTGACTGGCAGGCGCAATCCACGCTGCAGGACGCCGGCTGAAGCGGCTCAATCGATACGGTGGACTGGCGAGGCGCTGATCTCGACGCCCCTGGGGATCGGGCGCGCAGTGTGGGCGAAGTCGGGATCGGCCATCAGGGTGTTCAGCCGCGCCTCGGCATTGGCTTCAAGATCGCTGTAGAACAGATTGTATCCCGGCATCTTTCGGCGATTGGCCCACGACCCCGTGGGGCGGAAGACCGCCGAGCGCGGCCGGGAAACCCGCAGGACGCTGTTCTCGCAGCGCGCGCTGACCTGACGGCTCTGCAACGCCGGCCGAGCGCCCCATTCCAGGCCCGTGGCGTTGGTGGCGCCGCGCGCCAGTCGCGCCGGGGCGACCGCATCGCTCACCTGTCCAAGGATCGGATTGTAGCAGGCCGCCGGCCCCGACAGGTTGGCGAGCTCGCCATCCCGGGTCCAGACCAGCGACCGATCCCGCAGTTGCTGCGCTCGCTCGCGGTCGCCTTCATAGGCCGACATCCATGCCGCCAGACAATGCGGCTCGGTCGGGCTCGCGCACAGGGGGATCGGCGGCGCATCGGCCGGAACGGCGGTCTGGATCAGATAGGCCGCCACCAGCCGGCTTTGGATGTCCGGATCGCCCGCGACCTCCTCGGCCAGCAGGCGAGAGGCCAGGGTCCCGCCCTGCTCGACCCCGACGATCAGGAAGGGACGGCCGTGATTATAGGTGGCCATGTAATGCCGGAAGGCCCGGCGCACATCGCCATAGGCGAACCGTCGCGCCTCGCGGGCGTCATCGCGCAGGGTGAGCATCGAATAGAGGCTGGCCTGGCGGTAGCGAGGCGCAAAGACCCGGCCGACGCGCACGAACGGCCCCACATAGTTCGGCCCGATGGTCCGGCGGAAGAAGGCGTCCGACCGCGCCTCACCGATCGGCGCGTTCCAGTGCGCGCCGCCGTCATAGATGGTCGGTCCCACGAAGAAGACATCGGCGGCCGGATCATCGTCCGCCCAGGTCTGCGGTTGGGACGGCAGCAGGCTCCAGGACTCGCGGCTGGCATAGTCCGGCGCCGGCGGCGGGTCATAGGTCTGGAAGGGCTCCTTGGGATCGAGGCCGGTGCGCAGGATGTCGTCGCGCCAGACCATCGCGCCGGCGGCCAGCACGGCGACGACCGTGACCGCGACGGCGGCGAACAGAATTCGGGTGCGACGGGAGGTCTCGGCCATGTCGAGGCTTATCTCACAGTCCCGTCCGGCCGTGAAAGCGCCTCAACGATAGGGGTCGGCCTTGGCCAGATAGCCCTGGACGTAGTCTTCGATCCCCGCCTCCAGGCTGGTGAAGGGGGCCTCATAGCCCGCCTGGCGCAGGCGGCCCATCTGGGCCTCGGTGAAGTACTGATAGCGCTCGCGGATCGCCTCGGGCATCGGGATGTAGACGATGTCCGGCGCCTGGCCGGCTGAGGCGAAGACCGCCTGCGCCATCTCGGCGAACGATCGCGCCTCGCCAGAGCCCAGATTGAAGACGCCGCTCACCTGAGGATGGGCCGCCAGCCAGGCCACCACATCGGCGACGTCGCGGACATAGACGAAGTCGCGAAGCTGGCCGCCATGCGCCACGTCGGCTCGGTGGGACTGGAAGAGCTGCACGGTCTCGCCAGCCCTGACCTTGGGCCAGATCTGGGCGGCCACCGACTTCATGCCGTGCTTGTGGCCCTCATTGGGGCCGTAGACGTTGAAGAACTTCAGGCCCACCCACTGGGGCGGCGCCACGCCGCGGGCCGCCTGCCGCACCGCATGCAGATCGAACAGCGCCTTGGACCAGCCATAGGTGTTCAGGGGCCGCAGGGCCGCCAGGGCCTAGATCGGAAGCGCGTCGTGTAGGGACAGAGTGTCGATCTCGGTGGTCGCCGTATCATTAATAAAAAAAACAGCAAACCACACTACTACGCAGTACCTACATCCCATACACACTCACTCACC
>CALEOQ010000347.1 GCA_937910255.1 uncultured Caulobacteraceae bacterium
CCGTGTACCTCATGTCTTATTTAAAACGTCGCACTTCAGCCTTGGTTAATCACGCTAGCATCATAGTTGCGATGCGATTCGAAGCGATCATACCGCTCTCGGGTCGTCGCCGGGCCGGCTTCCGGCCCGCAGGTTCGAGTTGGACGGAGTGCATGGCGCTGCGTTTGTGGTCCTGGCGGGGTCTCCCCGCAACCGATGTCCCGGCCATGGTCGGGCACGCGCCGCCCCCCGGGCGCGCCGTCGGCCCTTCTTCCGACTTTTCGTCCTCCCCAAGGGGCGGTCCACGCAGGACTCGCCCCTTTTTCATGCCCCTATGGAGGCTTTGATGACCAAGCGAGCCCTGAAGCGACAACTGCGCGAAGGCGCCTTCGACGCTGAGCAGTTCGATGATTCAAAAATCCGCCGGCTGCCCATCGAACGCGGCTGGTCTCCCCTCGGCCTGGCCGAGGAAGGTCGTGAGCAGGGCTATCTGAAGACGATCAAAGCCAAGTCGCCGGGCCAGGAGGAACTGATCGCCGCCATCGACGCCAAGAACCTGGTCCTGGCTCTGGGGCCAGCCGGCACAGGCAAGACCTATCTGGCTATCGCCAAGGCCGTTGAAGCCCTCGAGGCGGGCCGCGTAGGCCGCATCGTCCTGTCACGGCCGGCCGTGGAGGCCGGCGAATCCATCGGCTTCCTGCCCGGCGAAATGGAGGACAAGCTCGCCCCCTATCTCCGCCCCCTCTACGACGCTCTCTCCGACCGCCTATCGATGAAGCGGGTCCGCTCGCTGATGGCCGAGGGCGCCATCGAGATCGCGCCGGTGGGCTTCATGCGCGGCCGCACCCTGAACAACGCCTTCGTGGTCATCGATGAGGCGCAGAACTGCACCTATGTGCAGCTGAAGATGCTGCTCACCCGCCTGGGCTGGCACTCCACCATGGTGGTCACCGGCGATCCGGCTCAGTCCGACCTGCTGCCCGAACTCTCCGGCCTGGGGCCAGTGGCCGAGAAACTGGACACCGTCGGCAATATCGCCGTAGTCCGCCTGAAGGACCGCGACATCGTCCGCCACCCCCTCGTCGCCGAGATGCTGGGCGTGCTCTGAAGCACGGTAGGGCCGGGCGGAAACTCCGAGCCGCCCGGCCCTACCTGTTCAGCGCCGCCGCCAGGCCGGTCTTGAGAAAGGCGAGCGCCGCCTCCCGGGTGGTTTCCGGCGGACGGCCCACCAGCTCGGCAAGCGAGCGGCCGATCAGGCCGACCCCCATGGCCAGCGAGACGGCCACCAGGATCAGATTGGTGGCCCGTTCCGGATCGAGGCCCTTCTGGGCCATGGGTCCGGAGATCACTTCCTCGACGGCTTCACGCACCAGGGTCAGGCGGCGGGTCTCGCCGGTCAGTTCCAGCCCGGCGGCCCGGCGGGCGCCGCCGGCGGACTCAAAGGCGTCGACCCGGACCTGACCGACCCCCCCCAGCCGC
>CALEOQ010000348.1 GCA_937910255.1 uncultured Caulobacteraceae bacterium
GTTGTGGTTAGGTGAGGCGGGGGCGCGCGAGACTCGCTCTCTTCCACGCCGCGCGGCTGTGCGGGGGGGCGGGGGGGGGGGGGGCGGCGGCGGCGGCGGGTTGGTGACGGCCGCCGTGCCGGCGGAGGTGACGCTCTCGGCCGTGCCGCGATCATCGGTGTAGCTGATCTTCACGGTGATCGTCTGGCCGAGCAGCGCTTGCGTGACCGTAAGGCTGTTGGCCGTCGCCCCGCCGATGTCGGCGCCATCGGCCATCCACTGATAGGCGAAGTTCGCCGGATTGAGCCCATCGGCGTCGGCCAGGGTCTGGTCGATGCTGAGCGTCGCGCCGACCTGCGGGGCGCCTGAAACCACCACCGCGCCGGTGGGCAGGTCGTTCACATTGCTGATCGCCACGCTGACCACGTCGGTCTGGCTGGAGAAGGCCGTGCCCGCGCCGTTGGTCGAGACGTCGGCCACGCCGCCATTGGCGCCGCTCGTCCGGTCCCAGGCGCGGAAGGTGATCGCATCGGCGAGCGTCCCGGCGACATTGGCGCCCGGCTGGAAATAGACCCGCGCATCCGATGTGAGCAGCAGGGCCGAGGTGGCGGACAGGGCCGGAGCCTGGGTCCAGTGAGCGCCGCCGTCGGTGGAATACCAGAGCGTGCCCTGGGCGCTGGAGCCCACCACGGCCATGCCCTGCAGGGCGCCGCTGTCCACGTCGCTGGCGCCGCCGAGCAGGTGGGAGACCAGCGAGCTTCCCGCCGCGCTGCCGTTGGTGGGGGCGGGCGCATCCTCCACGAGAGCAATCCGGCTTGGCGAGTTGGCGGGATCGAGGAGGGGGGCGTCGTTGGCGTTGCTGACAGCAAGCGTGATCGTCTGCCCGACGCTGGTCAGACCGCCATCGCTGGCGGCGAACTCGATCACCCGGTTGCTGTTGCCTGCGCCCGTGGCGGGATTGGCGCTCGTGGTGCTGTAGGTGATCGAGCGCAGGGCGCTCTCATACTGGGCCACCGTCGCGGCGCCAGACAGGGTCAGCACCCCAGTGGCTGCGTTGTAGGATCCGGAAATTCCGTTCTGATCGACGAATCCCAGCCCGTCACCGGACACGAAGTCGGTGACCCTGATCGTCGCCCCGGTCAGG
This sequence comes from uncultured Caulobacteraceae bacterium, assembly GCA_937910255.1. Classification (GTDB taxonomy): domain Bacteria; phylum Pseudomonadota; class Alphaproteobacteria; order Caulobacterales; family Caulobacteraceae; genus Phenylobacterium. The sequence continues at coordinate 1,124 of CALEOQ010000348.1, forward strand.
TTGGCGCTGTCGGCGTCGGTGATCGTCAGGGCCGGCGCCAGGACGGTGGCCGCGCCGTCTTCCGCATGGGCCGGACTCCCGGCGCCGACGGCGATCACCGGCCGGGCCGTGATCGTCAGCCCGAAGGTCTGGCCGGTGAGCGCAGCGGCGCTGTCTTCGCCGCCGTCGGCGACGCTGAAGCCGACGCTGTCGCTGACGCCGCCCCCGCCGCCGTGCAGATACTTCACCCGGCCCTGGTCGATATCGTCCTGCGTGAAGGTCGCCGCGGCGCCGCGCGTTTCGCCGCCATCGACGACCGAATTGCCATTGGCGTCGATGAACAGCGTGCCCTGCGTCGGGGCCGTCGTGATGGTGTAGGTGATCCCGGTCCCGCTATCGTCGGGATCGCCTTCCCGCAGCATGGTGTTGGCGATGGTGACCAGGCCGCCGGTCTCCGTGGCGGCCCCGGTGTTCAGATAGCCCTTCGCCGGATCGGTGGTCGGCGCGTCATTGACCGAGGTGACCGCGATGGTCCGCGTCGCAGCGCCGCTGTTGGCCGAGCCGTCGTTCACCACGAAGGTGACGGTGCGCGCGCTGGCGTCGGGGGTCTCAGAGGTGTTCACATAGGTGACCGACCTCAACGCCGCCTGCCATTGGGCGACGCTGGCCGTCGCGCCCGGGGACATCAGGGTCAGGGTCCCGGTGGCGGCGTTGAAGCTGGCCGACACATTGCCCATGCCGCCGCTATTGGTGAAGGCGAGCACGTCCTGCCCGGCCGCGAAGTGGCCCGTGATCTGCACCGTCGCGCTGGAGAGACTGGCGCTGTCAATGTCTGAGAGGGTCAGGGCGCCATCGATCACCGTCGCGGTTGCGTTCTCCGCATAGGCCAGGGAACCGCCGCTGGTGGTCAGGATCGGGGCGTCGTTCACCGCGGTGACGTCGAGGGTGATGGTCCCGTTCGTCGGGCCCGCATCTGAGGCGTCTCGCACCTGGGTGGTGATCGTGGCGTCCTGATCGCGGTCGGCCGCCGGGGTGAAGGCGGCCTGGGCGAGTGCGGCGTTCACGTCTGCGGTGGAGCCGGTCACCGTCCAGACGCCCGTGCCGGCGCTGTAGGTCGAGGTGGCCGAGCCGAAAGTGCCGGTGCTCAGGACGCCCGCGGCCGGGGTGGACAGGGTCAGGGTCGCGGTGATCGTCTCACCGGCGTCCACATCGCTGACCACGATGTCGCCCAGGGCCACGGCGCCGCCGGGATCCTCGTTATAGGTGACCGTCTGGGTCAGGTTGGTCGCCGTCGGCGCATCATTCACCGAGGTGGTGGTGACCTGGGTGGTCGTGTGGGCCGCGCCACTGGCGGTCCCGTCATTGGGCGTGAGGGTGAAGGTGGTCTGGACCGTTCCGCCCACCGCCGTCTGGTTCCCCGTCGGCGTGAACACCAGGGCCTGAAGCCTGGCCGAAAGCTCCGCCGGGCTGGCGCCGGTCAGGGTGTAGCTGCCGGCCGTCCCGGTCAGCCCCACGCCCGAGAGCGCGCCGTTGGCCGCGGTGTAGGCGATGGTGATCGTCCCCCCGGAGCCCTCGGTGTCGGTGAAGCTCAGCGGAGCGAAGGGCGTCGTAGTGGCCGTATCGTTGATGGCTGGCGTCGCGGCCGTCCCGGCGATCGCCGGAGCCACATTGTCGACGAAGGCCGCGTTCAGCGTGCCCATATTGTAAATGTTGTTCTGGGGGTCAGGGGTGAGGCCGGGCGAACCCGTCCCGCCTTCGAGGCCGCCAGCGCCGCCGGCGCCGGCGTTTCCGGTCATGGCCGAGAAGTTCGCCGCGGTGATCTTGACCACGCCTTCATTCCAGATCCCGCCGACCCCACGCCCGCCCGCGCCACCGTCTTGGTTGAAGCCGCCGCCGCCGCCACCGCCGCCACCACCGCCGCCCGCGCCGAGATTGCTCGAAATCAGCGAGGTTCCGACGACCGTCAGGGTCGCGCCGCTGGCGTTGAACACGCCACCGGCCGCAGAACCGCCGGCGCCGCCAACGCCGGTGTAGCCGCCGCCGCCGCCGCCGCCACCGATGGATATCGCGCCATTGGAGGCTGAACCTCCGCTCCCGCCATTGGCCGCTCCATAGTAGGAGGCCCCCCCGGCCCCGCCTACCGCTGAACCGCCGCCGCCGCCCACGGAGTAGTTCCCGCCGCCGCCGGCGCCGCCGGTCGCCCCGGACGGATTGCCGGGGACGCTGAGACCGTCCGCATCGTTTCCACCGACTGCGCCGCCGCGGCCGGAGAACCCGCCGCCGCCGCCGCCGCCACCGCCTACGATGTTGTTGCCGGTCGTGCCGCCGCCGCCCCCGCCGCCCGAGGCGACGTTCTGCGTCACCGTCACATCGCGCAGGGTCAGAGCGCCCTGATTGGCGATCCCTGCGCCCAGGCCGCCGCCGCCCGCGCCCGGCGCATTCCCACCCTGGCCCGCGAGCAGGCCGCCGCGGATGGTGAGGTTCTGGATCTCCACATTGTCGCCCGACGAGACCGACAGGACGCCGCCATAGTAGTTCGCGTTCAGGCTGAAGCCGCCGCCGACAATGGTCAGGGCGTGGCTCTCGGCGAGATTGACGGCCGCCAGATAGCCGCTGGTGAAGTCGCCCTGCCCCGCCGCGGTGATGTTGGCGGTGAAGGTGATGATGTCGGCCACGCCGTTGCTGGCCGCCGTGCTGAGCGCGGCCTTCAGTTGGGCCATGGAGGCGACGCTGAAGGTGGCCAGCTGGATGTCGGCGTCCGCCAGCGCCTCGGCGTCCACGGCGTTCGACGCCGTCACCGTCCCGGTGGTGATCTCCAACTCCCAGTCGCCGCCCAGATGGGCGCCGCCGGTGGCGTCGGTCGAGGCGGCGATATCGGCGCCCGTCGCCTCAGCCAGACCCTGGATGAAGGCCGCCCCGACCTCGCCGGCGCCCACGTCGCAACCCCAGAGGTGGATGTCGCCATCCTCCGACAGGGCCTGGCCGATCTGCGCCAGAGCCGGGGCGTAATCGGCGAGGTTGCCCGAATGGAGGGAGCCGGAGCCCATCAGCAGCAGGCCTTCGTCGCCATGACCCACCAGGTGGATGGCTGACACATCGCTGCGGCCGGCCAGGGCCTCGCGGATCTGCTCCACACCGTCCTGATCGGACTCGATCCACACCACCTCAGCGCCCTGGAACCCGGCGATGATCGCCTCATGATCGGGCGTGCGAGCGTCGACGAACACGATCTCGGCCGACAGGCCGCTGGCGCCTGCCGCTACGGAACTGGTCATGGGGTACACCTTGGAACGATCAGACGGGAGCTTGGGGGGAGGTGGCGGAGATCAGGTTCGCGCGGCTGTCGCCGAGCTCGCGCCAGAACGACATGGCGTCGAGGCGGGCGAACAGGTCAGGAGGTAACACCGTCTGGCGACGGACGGGCGCGACCTGGGGTCGCACGCGATGAAGACCCGGCAATCCCAGGTTCTGGTCGAAGGCCGGCGCGTCGAACACGACATTCTCGATATCGTGGGCAAACCGCGGCTCGCCCAGGAAGTCGTAGATCAGATCGAGGACCTTGCCCGGGGCGGCGGTGAGCAGGTCGAAATCCACCAGCAGCAGGCTGTCGGCGTGTTCGCCATAGACCGCCTCCTTCAGGGCCGACCAGGCGAAGCCCACGAAACGGTCGCTCTGCGACAGGGCCTCGACCCGCGTAAAGACGGTGGCGCGCTCGGAGTCGTTGTTGAAGAGACGACTTTCCAGGAAGGCCTGTTCGCGCCCCAGCCGCTCGAGGCTGTCCATCACCCAGGCGACGCTTCGCACGCAGCAGATCACCTTGGCGTCCGGAAACAGCCGCTTCAGCGCCGGCAGCCGGGCGCACCAGGCGCGGTTGGTGTCGACGATCACCCGCTTTTCCTGCTGGTCGGCGTAATAGGAGTCGAACAGGCCCCGCAGGATGCGGCCCCGCTGGGCGTCATCGAGAAGCACCGAGGTCTCGGTCCAGGCGCCCATCGCATTGCGGGTGGCGTGGAACAACGGGCCGACGGGGCTGGAGATACCCGCCGCGACGGCCGGGTTTTGCCGCAGCAACGCCGACAAGAGCGTCGATCCGGATCGGGGAAGGCCCGAGATAAAATGGTAGGTGCTCATACCAACACAACAAATGCACCGAGAAAAAGTCGGGCCGTAGCGAATGCTAATTTATGACCTTGACCATCTTGTGGTCTGGTTCGCCCCAAGACGCAAATCCGGGCGCTGGAACCTCATGCAGACCCGGCCCATGGCCAAGCTTAACTGGACGGCGCCTCAGCCCAGGAATTGATCCTGGGCAAGGCCGGGCGGCCGGTCGCCTGCGATCCTGGGCCCGAATCCAGGGCCCGAACCCAGGCCCTGGCGGGGACAAGGCATGGCGACGCTTATCTTTCACTCGATGGCCGGCAGCGCCTATCTGTGGACCGCCATGCTGGCGGCCGACGAAAAGGGCGTCGACCATGAGCTGAACCCCCTGGTCCTCGGCTCAGAAGCCCATCTGCGGCTGCACCCGTTCGGCAAGATGCCGGTGATGCAGCATGGCGAGGTTATCGTCTACGAGACCATGGCCATCACCCATTATATCGACCGCGCCTTCGAAGGGCCGCCGCTCCAGCCGCCCGACGCCCTTGGCCAGGCCGAGGTGCTGCGCTGGATCAGCGTGGTCAACGCCTATGTATTCCCGATCATGAACCGCTTCATGAAAGAGCGCCTGGTGCGTCCGAACTGGGGGTTCGAGGTGGATCAGGATTTCCTTCAGGCCGCTCGCGATCCGCTTCGTCTGCAGATGCGGCTGATCGGCGAGGCCGTGGCGGACGGCGGCTATCTGGTGGGACGTCAGCTGACCCTGGCCGACGCCTTCCTGCTGCCGAACCTGCTGTTTTTCGGCCGCACGCCGGAGGGCGCCGCCCTGCTGGAGGAGACCCCGGCGGCCAAGGCCTGGCTGGAGCAGATGATCTCGCGGCCGAGCTATGTCGGAAGCCCCATGGATCATGCCTATGTCGCCTTCCACAGCCTGGCCGCCGATCCCCAGCCGATCTGGCCCCCCGACTGACCGTCGCCCTATCTCAGGACGTTGAGCAGGGAGCTTTCCTTCAGGGCTACGAAGACCTGGGCGGCGGCCTGGACGGAGATCTGGGCCTGTTCGAGGTTGGAGATGGCCAGGGTCATGTCGGCGTCGACGATGTCGCCGATCATGCTCTTCATGCTGTTGGTGCGGATCACCAGATCCTCCTTCACCGACTCGACCCGGCTCTGGACCATGCCGTTGCGGCCGGCGGTGTTGATCTGGTCGTTGTAGACGTCGTCCCAGACCTGCAACTGACCCTCCAGGAATGTGCGCTGGGCGACGGTGAGTTCGCCGGTGAAGGGGCCGTCGACCCCCTCGTGAAAGGTCTGCATCGCCTTGAAGGCCTCCATCATGTCCGTGCCGAAGGAGTCGGCCAGGAAGCCCGTATTGACGAGGGTGGAGTCATCGACCTTGGCCTGGGCGATGAAGGTGTCGTTGTGGAAGTAGTCGGACACATTGGTCGCCGGGATGGTCAGGTCGCTGAGCGCGGTGGCTGAAAACGGCGCGGTGTCCACCTGGCCGCCGGCAAACAGGTACTTGCCCCCATAGCGGCTGTTCAGCCCCTCGGCGCCATTGCGAAAGGCGCCCTGCATGTCCTGCATGAGGGTGTCCACCCGCCCGCTGGCGATGGCTTCGGCGATCGCCTGGCGGGCCGTCTGGGCGGCGTCGGCCACCTGGTTGAGGGCGAAGTCCTGGGTGATCAGCTTGTCGTTCACGAGCTTGTTCTGCTCGGTATAGCCCGCCAGACGTGTGTCGATCGAGCGCATCGCCGTCAGCATCTCGGCGTTGCGCGAATAGTCCTTCAGGTCCGAACCGTTCTTTTGGCTCGAGACCTTTTCCCCGGCGTCGGTCTGCCGCTGCTGGGCGGCGGTCAGGTTGGCCAGGACGGCGCTGTAGTTTCCGCCGGTGGAGACGCGGCTCACCATGTGATGGTCCTCAGACGATGTTGGTCAGGACGTCGAACAATTCCTTGGCCGCCTGGATCATGCGGGCCGAAGCGTTGAAGGCCTGTTGATATGTGGTCATTCGCACCAGCTCTTCATCGAGATTGACGCCCTCGACGGCCTGGCGACGGTTCATGGCCTCGGTCTGGACCGCGCGCGCGCTATCTCTGCGCGTGTCGGCGGCGGCAGCCTCTCGGCCGACGGAGCCACCGAATTCCGAGGCGTAGCGCGAGACGGTCATGTCCACCGTGCCCAGGGAGCCGGCGGCGGAGAACCGCGTCACCACATCGCCGGCATTGGCCAGGGCCAGGGCGCCCCGGCCATCGCCGGGGGTCAGCACGGGTTGGCCCGGCGCCATGGACAGGTCGAGCTTGGCCAGGCCCACCTTCATCGGATCGGCGATGAAGGACGCGGCCACCTGAAGGCGGTTGGCCCGGCTGGTCCGCTCGGTGACGCCCAGGCCGAACAGCTCGCTGATGGAGGGGCCGCCGACGCCGCGGGCGGTGTTGTCCTGCACCACCGAGGCTGTGGCGTAGAACGGGTCGGACCCGGCGAAGGACAGGGCGCCGTTGGCGTCCAGGCTGTACTGACCATAGAGGCCGACGCCGGTGGTGTTGCTGTTCAGGGCGTTGACCAGGTCGGCCATGGTGGCGCCGGCGGGCACGGTGACCGTCACATCGCGGATCGGTTTGCCGTCGGCCTGGGCCAGGCGCAGCACCATCTGATCGCCCGCCGTAAAGCCGTGGGCGTCGGTGAGGGACAGGCCGCTGTCATAGTTGGTGACGCCGTCCGAGCGGACGATGTCGTTCAGACCAAAGAAGTGCGAGAAGCCCCGCCCGGCCTTCTGGGAGGTTCCCTCGTCCATCGCCACGCCGCCGGCGGCGGCCGAAAGGCTCAGCGCCCCATTGGTGAAGGTCGCCGATCCGGTGGCGCCCAGGCTGGTGTTCAGATCGGCCAGGAAACTGGCCGGCGTGAAGGCCGCCGCCGGGCCGCCGTCTACGCTCATGGTCCCGGCGTCGAAATCGATATCCACCCGGCGGGTCAGCTGGCCGGCGGCGTCAACGATGGCCACGGTGGTCGCGCCGCTGAAGCCGCTGACCGCGGTGGGCAGGTCGAGACCCGTATAGCGCCCGGTCAGGGTCGCCTGGGCCGGGACGGTGGTGGCGCCATTGTGGGCGGCGTTGATCGCATCGCTCGCCCGGCTCATGAACTCGCCCAGCTGGTCGGAGAGCCCGGGCAACTTGTCGTCGCGCAGATCCAGCAGCCCGCGGAGTTCGCCGCCGGTGATGGTGATGGGCTTGCTGATGCCCGACCCCGCCGTGGTCACCGCGGTGATATAGCCCTTGGTGCTGTCGGTGCGGGAATAGGCCAGCACGGCGGCGCCGTCGCCCGCCAACATCACCCCTTCGGTGGAGCGGATCATCAGTCCGCCCGTCGGGCGGGACGAGACCTGGACGTTCATCAGGGTGGTCAGCTCGTCCACCAGCTGGCTCTGGATGTTCTCCGAGCCCGAGGCGTCGGCATTGACCATCTTGGCCCGGCTGATATCGGCGTTCAGCTTGTTGATCTGGTCGAGCAGGTCATTGGCCCGGTCGATGTCGGCGGTGATCTTGGTATCGACGGTCCGGAACAGGTCCTGCAGCGAATTGTTGATCCGCGCGCCTTCGTTGAGAAAGTCCTCGACGGTGGAGAGCGCCTGGCTGCGCAGCAGGCTGGAGGACGGATCATTGGCCGTCGCTGCAAAGGCGCTCCAGATGTCGTCGAGCCGGCCAAAGAAGAAGCCGTCGCCCGACGGGTCGCCGAACAGGGACTGGGCGTTGTCCATATACTGGGCGACCGCTTCCCAGCGCCCGGCTTCGGAGGCCGAGCTCAGACTGGCCAGCTGGAGATACTGATCGGTCACCCGCTTGACGCCGGAGACCTCGACGCCCATGCCGCGGCCGCCGACCACCAGCTGCTGCTGATCCACGGTCTTGCGGACGTAGCCGGCGGTGTTGACGTTGGCGATGTTGTCGGAGACGGCGCGGAGTCCGACCTGTGACGCCACCAGGCCGGAATTGGCTGTCTTCAGGACCGCTGTCAGCGACATGGCCTTTACCTTCCACCCGGCAATCCTCGCTGCGGCGCCCGGCGCATTCTGCCGGGCATAGAGTGAACGCGCACGCGAGGGCCCGGAAAAACCCTAGCCTTTTCAATACCGACCCATTCAGGGCCCGGAACGGACACCTGGAGGGTCGCAAGTCTGGCGCCAGCTTGTGCGCCCCGGACCGGTAACCCTTTTGAAAGGCGGCAGACTCGTCCGGGCCGTGAAGGGTCGACTGGGCAAGATCGGCCTGCGCCTACGCCGGGGTCGAAACCAGGGAAATCCGATTTATTCCACTATTTCAGTTGTTTAGTGGGCCGGTCGAAACTGGCGTGAAGGTTGCTGGCGTTGTGTCGAACACCCCGGCGCAGCAGGCGCCACATCCTCCTCAATGTCCGGCGCAGTCGCTTCTGCGCCCAGCCTGCTGGCCCTGATGTCGTTTTCGTTGCCGCTTATCGCCGTTCCGCCCCCCGCCGTCTCCGCAGCCGGCGGCCAGGCTGCGCCTGACGCCGCCGGCGGGTCGGCCGCGTCGGGTTTCGGCGCCCTGCTGGCGGCCCTGCTGGGCGAAACCCCCGAGGCGCAGGGCCAGGCCCCGGTCGCGCCTGGAACTAAGGGCAAGGCGTCGGCCCCGACCGAACCGGTCCCGCCCGATCTCGCCCCGGAAGGGGAGGACGCCGAGGCCATGGCCGCTGAGGCCGCCCTGCTGGCGGCGGCCGCGCAGGCGCCTGCGCCTGTTGTCCCCATCGTTGCGCCGACCGAGGGCGCGGAAAGCGCCATCGACGCCGTCGCCGCCCCCGCAGGCGCGCCGCCGACCGCCGCGGCCGCCGCGGTAG